>JAKSCU010000174.1 GCA_022360435.1 Bacillota bacterium | reverse complement strand
CTGGTGCAGCAGTCGTCACTGCAGGAAGCATTATTTCCGGAGATAGCCTTGGAAATAATATTGTTTATTTCCTCCAGCACCTTTTCAAAATTCTGCTGAGCCGTGAAAAACTTGTGGATCAAGGGGTTTTCCATCATGCGCTGCTCCAAATCCTTCACTTCTTCCTTCTGGCTTTCAGTTAGTTCCTGCCCCTGCTTCTGCATGGACAGGAATTTTTTTTGTTTTTGGTTAAACTCCTGTATTATGCTTTGGGCTTCAAGGTTTTGCATTAATTCCTGCTCGGCTTCTTTCATGTCATTTAATTCTTTTGACATGGAGATTTCCTCTCCCAAAGCGTGAGCTTTTTCAAGAATAGACATAATTTGACCTCCATCATATTATTGATTTTATCCGGCAGCGACCTCTCCCTCCAGATGAGTGAGGCTGTAACCTGTAACACGCAATGTCAACAAGGCGCCTATTTGTTCCGGTGTTCCGTGGTAAACCACAATTTTTCCTGTTCGGGTACGGGCCCCCATCAATTCCCGGTTGGTCCGGCTGGTTCCTTCCACAAGACACTCCAACACCCGTCCAACTTCAGCCCGGTTCTTTTGCAAAGTGATAGTGTTTTGCAGCTCAATCAGTTCCTGGATCCGGGCACTTTTAACCTTGTCCGACACCTGGTCGGTCATCCCGGCGGCCGGAGTACCCCGGCGCGGGTTATAAACAAAGGTGAATGCGCTTTCGTACTCCACCTGCCGCACCAGGTCGAGCGTATCCAGAAAATGGGCTTCGGTTTCCCCGGGAAAACCAACCATTATATCGGTGGTCAGGGCCACTCCGGGTATAGCCGTTTTTATCTTATCCACCAGTCCCAGGTAATACTCCCTGGTATAACCGCGGTTCATACTTTGTAGAATAGCGTTGCTGCCGGCCTGCACCGGCAGGTGGATATGTTCGCATACCTTGGGCAGGTTTACCACCGCTTCCACCAGTTTATCACAAAAGTCCCGGGGATGAGAAGTCATAAATCGAATTCTTTCAATGCCTGCAACGCCGTCGGCCATATGCAACAGGTCGGCAAAATCCACCGCGCCGCCCAGATCCCGGCCATAGGAATTGACATTCTGGCCCAGTAGCGTGACATCCCGGTAACCTTCCCGCCCCAGGGTTTCCAGCTCACCGCCGACATCACCCGGCGTTCTGCTTCTCTCCCGGCCGCGCACATGGGGAACGATACAATAAGTGCAAAAATTATTGCAGCCGTAGGTGATGCTGACCCAGGCCCTGACCCTCTGCCGCCGCTTGACGGGGATATCTTCAACAATACCGCCGTTTGCGGGCCAGACTTCAATTACCTGTTTCCCGCTGTTTAAAGTTCGGTCTATTAGTTCCGGCAGCTGGTTAGTATTGTAGGTGCCGAAAACAACGTCGATATAAGAAAAACGCTGCTTAATCCTCGGGGCCATGTGTTCCTGCTGGCTCATGCATCCACCCAGACACAGAATGAGCCCGGGGTTTTGTTTTTTCAGCCGCCCCAGCCTGCCCAGCAGCCCGAAAACCTTGTTTTCCGCCGATTCGCGCACGCAGCAGGTGTTGACCACAATTATATCGGCGTCGGACTGGTCTTCCGCCGGCGTGTAACCGATGCCCTCCAACAGGCCGGATATATGTTCGGAATCGTGCTCGTTCATCTGGCAGCCGAAGGTGATAATAAGATACTTTTGGGGGCTGTCTCCTTTGATGCTCATATACTCTTCCCTTCACACACTTTAAAAACTACTAAAAATTATAACCGAAACACCTTGTTGAAACAAATAAAAAGCATAAATTACAAAATCCTAAATGAGATGACATTAAATAAAAAGATCGCGTAGGCCCGGTTTTGGTGTACCGGGCCTGCTTTTTAAAATATGATGACGCAATCATACAAAGCTTTTTTCTGCATTGGTTCTAACCAAATTATAACTTAAACGCCTGGCAGAAACAAATAAACAATAGTTCTCCGGCAGAATTTAAAATGAGTTGCTGAAAAAAACGGCCCCCCAAAGGGCCGCCGCGGATGTTTTATTTTTACTTGTTCTTGAAGCCGGCTTTCCTTTTTTCCAGGAAGGCGGCAATACCCTCGTTCCTGTCTTCCGTTGAAAACACTATTCCAAACAGATCGGCCTCATGGGCAAACGCTTTTTCCAGGTCCATTTCCATTCCTTCATTTATAGCCTCTTTGGTAAGTCTGACGGCCACCGGGCCGCGGGCGGCTATCCGGCCCGCCATTTTTTTGCAGAAATCCAGCAGTTCGGCGGCTGGCACCACATGGTTCACCAGGCCCATGCGCTGCGCGGCCGCGGCGTCGTAAGTGTCGGCGGTAAACAAAATCTCCTTGGCCAGGCCGGGATTCACCAACCTGGTCAGCCGCTGGGTGCCGCCAAACCCGGCAATCAGGCCCAGGTTCACTTCGGGCTGGCCCAGTTTGGCATTCTCGGTGGCCACACGTATATCACAGGCCATGGCCAGTTCACAGCCTCCGCCCAGGGCAAATCCATTGATGGCTGCGATCACCGGCTTGGGCAGGTTTTCAATCCTGCTGAACACCCCTTGCCCCAGCCGGGCAAAATCCCTGGCTTCCAGCGGGTTCAGCTTCTGCATGTGGGCGATGTCGGCGCCGGCCACGAAGGCTTTCTCACCTGCGCCGGTGATAATCAGCACCCGCGCCTCGTTGTCGCGGCGCGTCTGTTCCAGAGCTTGGTCTAATTCGTTCAGGGTTTCTTCGTTCAATGCGTTTAGCACCTTGGGCCGGTTGATGGTCAATACGGCCACCGGGCCTTCCTTTTCCAGCACGATATTATTCCACGTCACTGTAATCCCTCCTATCCCCAAAATACTCTGTAGCGATGCTTATACCGGGCCGCCCAATCCGGTTGTCGCACTTTTACCCGTTACTTGTCGTACACGTAAAAACCGCGGCCGGTTTTCCTGCCCAGCCAGCCGGCGGCCACGTATTTGCGCAACAATGGGCAGGGCCGGTATTTGCTGTCGCCGAAACCGTCGTGCAGCACTTCCATGACGGACAGGCAGGTGTCCAGTCCAATCAGGTCGGCCAGGGCCAGCGGTCCCATGGGGTGGTTCATGCCCAGCTTCATCACCTGGTCCACCGCTTCGGGGGTGGCGATACCTTCATAAACGCAGTAGACGGCTTCGTTAATCATGGGCAGCAACACCCGGTTGCTGACAAAAGCCGGGGCGTCATTCACTTCGACGGGCACTTTGCCCATGCGCTCACTGAGCTCTTTAACCGCGGCATATGTTTCATCGGCGGTGGCAAGACCCCTGATAATTTCCACCAGCTTCATCACCGGCACCGGATTCATAAAATGCATGCCGATAACTTTTTCCGGACGTTTGGTAACAGCGGCAATTTGGGTGATGGGCAGGGACGAGGTATTGGTGGCCAAAATGGCATGGGCCGGAGCGGTGGCGTCCAGTTCCCGGAATATTTTTTCCTTGATTTCCATGTTCTCCACGGCGGCCTCAATGACAATATCCACATGGGCGGCGTCCGCTAAAACAGTTGAAGGCTTAATTCGGCTGAGCACGGCGGCTTTGCCGGCCTCGTCGAGACGCTCCTTTTTGACGTCGCGGCCCAGGTTTTTATCAATAATCCCCAGACCCCGCTGAACAAATTCGTCCTTGATGTCGTTCAGTACCACCTCGCAGCCGGCCGCCGCGGCCACCTGGGCGATACCCGAACCCATCTGACCCGCTCCTACCACCATTACTTTTTTAATTTCCACGATACAACCCCCCCGTGTTTTTAATTATTGACGGTCAGACGTTTTCCACCACCAGGGCGGTCCCCTGGCCGCCGCCGATGCACAAAGTTGCCAACCCGTATTTTCCATCCCGGCGCTTCATTTCATGCAGCAAAGTTACCAAAATGCGCGTGCCGCTGCATCCGATGGGATGGCCGATGGCTATGGCTCCGCCGTTGACGTTTGTTTTTTCCGGCGGCAACTCCAGTTCCCGCATCACGGCCAGCGCCTGGGCCGCAAAAGCTTCGTTGGCCTCAATCAAGTCCAAGTCGGCCACAGTCAAGCCGGCCTCGGCCAGTGCTTTTCTGCTGGCCGGTATGGGACCCAGCCCCATGTATGCCGGGTCCACGCCGGCCGAAGCCGAGGCCCGGATGATGAACAGGGGCCGTACCCCCAATTGCCGCGCCTTGTCCGCGGACATAACCACCACGGCCGCCGCCGCGTCGTTAATGCCGGAAGCGTTACCGGCTGTAACCGTGCCGTCCTTTTTAAAAGCAGCTTTTAGTTTGGCCAGCGCTTCCACGGTGGTGCCGCGGCGGGGAAACTCGTCGGTGTCGAACACCACTGCCTGGCCCTTTTTGGCGGGTATTTCCACCGGCCAGATTTCATCCTTGAAACGCCCGGCGTCAATGGCCTCTACAGCCTTTTGCTGACTGCCGGCGGCAAAAACATCCTGTTCCTCACGGGTGATGCCGTACCTGGCGGCGATATTCTCAGCCGTAATGCCCATATGTACGTCGTTAAAAGCGCACCACAGCCCATCCCTGATCATGGTGTCCACCAGTTTGCCGTCTCCCATACGGTAGCCCCAGCGCCCCTTCTCCACCAAGTACGGCGCGGCTGACATATTTTCCATACCTCCGGCCACTATCACATCGGCTTCGCCGGCGCCCACCAACCGGGCCGCCAGACCCACGGTCTTCAAGCCCGAACCGCATACCTTATTCAGCGTCCAGGCCGGCACTTCATAGGGAAGACCCGATTTCAAAGACGCCTGGCGGGCCGGGTTTTGTCCCAGTCCGGCCTGCAGCACATTGCCAAAAATGACCTCATCCACTTGTTGAGGTTCAATACCGGCCCTCCGCAAGGCCTCTGCGATAACCCCGGCCCCGGTTTCCGCCACGGGCACCGACATCAGGGAACCTCCGTACTTGCCGACCGCTGTGCGAACCGCACTGACTATAACAGCTTCCCGCAAAAAAATACCTCCTTGGTTAAGGGTTTGGCGTTATCTATTGACAGATGGATACTCTCCCCCTTGAAGGGATTGTCCAAATGTTCACGCAGATTAACTTCGAATTTATACGTTTATTGACGCCCAAATGTATAACGGTTAGGGGGGGTCTGTTGGCTACAAGCCGGCAAGCTGAAAGCCTGCCGGCTTGTAAAAGGAAAAGACCCGCGGTTCTCCCCTTCTCCGCACCGCTTTACTGCCGGCGGTACAACAGTGGATTAACCGTTTGGCGTTACCGCCCTAGGCGGTGATTTTTTTCAATTCCTCGGTCAGCACCGGAAGCACTTCAAACAAGTCGCCCACGATGCCATAGTCGGCCACCTTGAAAATATTTGCCTCTTCGTCCTTGTTAATGGCAACAATGCACTTGGCGGAACTCATCCCGGCCAGGTGCTGGATGGCGCCGGAAATACCGCAGGCGATGTAAAGCACCGGTGACACTGTTTTACCGGTTTGCCCCACCTGGTAGCTGTGGGAAATCCAGCCGGCGTCCACCGCCGCCCGGGAGGCCCCCACCCCGGCGCCCAGCACGTCACCCAGTTCTTCCAGCATCTTAAAGTTTTCGGGTCCTTTCATACCCCGGCCGCCGCTGATAATGACATCGGCTTCGGTCAGTTCGGGGCGCGATGAAATCTGCCGCACCACATCCTTAATCACCTGGCGGATATTGCCGGTGTCGGGGGTAACCCTGACCACTTCGGGCGTCTTGGCGTTAACCACGGCGGTAAAGGTATTGGGGCGCATGGTTGCCATTACCGGGCGGGCCTCGGGGCAGGCAGCCTTGACCAGGGCCTTGCCGGCATAAATAGGCCGGGTGAATACCAGTTGCCCGTCAGCCATCTCCATACCCGTGCAGTCGGTCATCAGCCCGGTTTCCAGACGCTGGGCCAACCCCGCGGCCAGGTCGCGACCGGTAACGGTGCAGCCCAACAGCAAAGCGGTGGGTTCGTATTGTTTCACCAGATCGGCCACAACCTTGGTGTAACCGTCGGTGGTGTAATTTTCCAAATCGTTGCTTTCAACCAGGTAAACCTTGTCGGCGCCGTATTGGCCGAGGGAATCGACCTGGCCGGCCACATCCTTGCCCACCAGCACGGCGGCCAGTTCTTCTCCCAGTTGGTCGGCTATTTTACGGCCCTCGCTTAAGAGTTCGCCCACAACCTTCTTAATCTGTCCTTCACGCTGCTCGGCAAAAACCCAGATTCCTTTAGACATTACTATTTCCCTCCTTAAATAGTTGAGCTGGCTTTTTTGTCGCTGTTGCTAGATTACTCTTGCCTGTTCACGCAGCAGGCGGGCAAGTTCGCGGGCCGCCTCGGCGGGTTCCCCCGGGACCACTTGGCCGGCCTGGCGCGCTTCGGGCAGCGAGAAGGAAATGGCCTGCGCCTTGGGAGTAACGTCCACTCCCAAATCCGACACAGTCTTTTTATCCATGGGCTTTTTCTTGGCCTTCATAATGCCTTTCATGGAAGGATAACGGGGTTCGTTAAGTCCTTTCTGGGCGGTGAACACGGCGGGCAGGGGCACTTCCACCACTTCGCTGCCGCCTTCAATCTCACGGGTGGCCACGGCTTTGCCGTCCTCAATTTCCAGCTTGGTGATCACATTCACCACCGGGACATTCAATACTTCCGCCACCCTGCCCATTACCTGGGCCGAACCGTCGTCTATGGCCCGGAAGCCGCCAAGGATAACGTCATACTCCATGTCGCCCAAAACCTTGGCCAGAACCACCGCGGTGGAATACTCGTCCATAACGGCATCGGTTTCCACCAGCACAGCCTTGTCGGCGCCCATGGCCAGCGCCTGCCGCAAGGCATCCTGGGCTTTCGCCCCCCCGGTGGTTATAACAGTTACTTCCCCGCCGCTCTTTTCACTGATTTGAAGAGCTTCCTCAACGGCAAATTCATCGTAGGGGTTCATAATCATGGTTACCCCTTTGTTGTCAATCCTGCCGTCGCCGTCTAAAACAATCTTGGCCTCGGTATCAAAAGTCTGTTTCAAGCAAACCAGAATCTTCATGTTTATCCCCCTTTGCCAGTTGACTGGTTATTTCAAAATGTTTGCTGCGATAACCACGCGTTGTATTTCACTGGTACCCTCGTAAATTTCGGTTATTTTGGCGTCACGCATCATCCGCTCCACCGGGTACTCCCTGGAATAACCGTAGCCGCCGAATATCTGCACTGCCTTAGTGGTCACCCACATGGCGCACTCCGAGGCATAGAGTTTGGCCATGGCCGACTCCTTGCCGTAAGGCAAACCGTTATCTTTCAAGTATGCCGCCCGGTAAACCAGCAAACGGGCGGCGTCAATACGGGTGGCCATGTCGGCCATCATCCATTGCAGGCCTTGGAATGAACTGATGGGTTTGCCGAATTGCTCCCTTATTTTGCTGTACTTGACGGCCTCGTCAAAAGCCCCCTGGGCAATACCCAGCGCCTGGGCGGCAATGCCGATTCTTCCCCCGTCAAGGGTCATTAACGCTATTTTAAAACCTTGGCCTTCTTGGCCCAGCATGTTTTCCTTGGGAATGCGGCAATTCTCGAACACCAGTTCGTAAGTGGCCGAAGCCCTAATGCCCAGCTTGTGCTCTTTTTTACCAAAGATAAACCCGGGAGTGCCTTTTTCCACGACGAACGCCGATGTGCCCTTGTGGCCCTTGGACTTGTCGGTGCTGGCAATAATCACGTAAATATCCGCCACTTCCCCATTGGTAATGAAAATCTTGCTGCCGTTAAGCACATACTCGTCTCCGTCGGAAACGGCGGTTGTCTTGACGGCGCCGGCGTCGGAGCCGGCCGCGGGCTCGGTCAGGCCCAACGCCCCAATTTTTTCGCCACCGGCCAGCGGAACCAGGTATTTTTGTTTTTGCTCCTCGCTGCCGAAGGTGTAAATGGGCCAACTGCACAAAGAAGTGTGAGCGGAAATCAGCACCCCGCTGGAGGCGCAAATCCGTGAGAGCTCTTCGACGGCTATGGCATAACAAAAAGAGTCCATGCCCGCGCCATTATATTTCTCGGGAAATGGGATGCCGGTCAGGCCCATATCGGCCATCTGTTCCCACAAATTGTAATCATATGCCTCGGCCTCGTCCATAGGGCCGGCCTTGGGAGCAATTTCTTTCTCCGCAAAATCCCGCACGGTTTTTTGGATCATTTCCTGCTCTTCGGTTAGTTTAAATTCCAAGGTTAAACCTCCTTTGGTTGGTACGGGGGGCAACTCCTGCCGGTACATTTTTGCTTGGGACATTAATATATTTCTACGGAGTTAGTCCCAGCCCTCTTATTTTAACCATTAAATTTTTTGCAAAATTCATACCAAATCGCGGGGAATAACCGTTACCGGGCGAAATGAAACAAGCGGTCAATACAAAGGCACAGATACCGGGCACTTGCTCAAAATGTTACCGGGTGCGTCCTAAAAATTCAAGCGGCTCAGTTTGGCGGCAAGTGCAGATATAAATACACCCCGCCGGCTATGTGTCAACATATATGGACAAAACAAAATTTACTCTCAGCCACCACCCCTTACCAAGTTATAATGCTTCCTGAAAAAAGTCCTGGTTAGGGGTTTGGCGTATCGCCAAGCCCCCTTCGAATGCTTTTCAGGAAAAAATCGCCATACCCCCTCGCCCACAAACTGACTGAACGTTCAGTCATTATTATTAAGTTATTTCATCTATCAAATAACGTCAATAGGCAAATAAACATTTAAACGCCATTGGGGACGATATATTGCATTTAAAGACTGAATTATGTCCATCAAGCAGCTTAAATCAACCGTTGGGTAAAAAAGCGCACTTATTCGGTTCCCTTTGTGTGCGCTTTTTAATACTTTAATCCTTAATCCGGCCATAAATATGGCCGGGGGTTCAATTTCTAAAGTATAAAAAAAGCGCACTCATTAAGTTCCCTTTGTGTGCGCTTTTAATACTTTAACCCTTAATTCCGGCCATAAATATGGCCGGAGGCGTACTTTCCCTAAGTAGTAAAAAAAGCGCACTCATTCAGTTCCTTCTGCGTGCGCTTTTTGATACTCTTATCCTTGAATCCGGCCATTAATATGGCCGGAAGTATACTTTCCTAAGAGTAAAATAAAAGCGGGCCCGCGCATAACGGGCCCGCCTTGCGTTAAAACGGCATATTAATTGATTTCAGCCTAGTTCTTGCCCCATTCCTTCTCGCGCAGTTCGATACGGCGGATTTTGCCGCTAATGGTCTTGGGCAGGGTATCCACAAATTCGATTTTGCGCGGATACTTGTAAGGCGCGGTATTCTTTTTAACAAAGTCTTGCAACTCCTTGACCAGGGCGTCGGAGCCCTGATACCCGGGAGCCAGAATGACAAAGGCTTTGACCACCTCGCCGCGCACTTCGTCGGGGCTGGACACCACGGCGGATTCCGCCACGGCCGGGTGTTCGATTAGCGCGCTCTCTACTTCAAAGGGGCCAATCCGGTATCCGGAGGCAAGTATTACATCGTCGGACCGACCCACGAACCACAGGTAGCCGTCCTCGTCGGAGTAGGCGCGGTCCCCGGTGAAGTACCAACCGGCCCGGAAGGCGCCGGACACGGCCTCGGGGTCTCGCCAGTACTCCTTCATCAACCCCACGGGCCGGGGCTCCAGCGACACGGCGATCTGGCCCTCCTCCCCGGCGGGCTGCCGGTTTCCCTCGTCGTCGACTATGGCGACCTCGAACCCGGGCATCGGCTTGCCCATGGAGCCG
>JAKSCU010000388.1 GCA_022360435.1 Bacillota bacterium | reverse complement strand
TCTCCGGCTCCTCCCGCGCGACCACTTTGGTGTCGAGATCATAACTCTGCGCGGCCCGGACAAGCGCCGCCGCGTCGACGCCATCGCGGGATGTCCCGCAGCGCGTCCGGGCTTCCTCCAGCGTAATATCGCGGCCATGCGCGCTCATAACCATCGCCAGGCAGGCGGCGCCGCATTCTGCCGCCTCCATTTGCAGCACAAGCCGGGTCCGTCTGCCGAAGATCATCAACGGCGCCCCATCCCTTGGTCTTGTTCGACGCCGAAAAACCGCTTCAGCGCCGGAACCACCAGCGCCAGCAGCGGCGTGTGCTCCACGGTTACCCGCCCCGCAAGCGGCGTTCCCGGCGTCAGATCCACGCTCGGCGGGCGCGGCGTAGTCCAACGATATCCGCTGCCGCCGGCAAGCGTCTCCAAGGTGAGACTGACTTCGAAGGTCGGGCCGGCCTCATCGACCGCGCGCGCCAACGCGTCGTCGCCGAGCACGTATTGCAACCGGTTCGACGACACCGGGATAATCGATACCGCGTCAACCCGGGCGACGACCCTGTCGTGCACGTTCCCCGGGAGATCGGCCGGCGTCAACAGGGCCCGGTTGTCCTTTGCCACCCGTTTGCCTTCATTGACCGGCACAAACAGGATGGCAGTCAGCCGAACAGACGGATCCCCGGCGTCCGGCAGGATGTCGAACAAGGATTCGCCCGGAGATACCAACGCACCGCGGCGGGTGTTGACGGCGCCGACGCGCCCCGATACGTCGGCGCGCACTGTGGCCTCGGTTTCGAGCGCGGCGCGCGCGGTATCCAATTCGCCTTGCAGTCGGGAGATTTCCAGCCGGTCGGCCAGTGTTTGGCGCTCGCGAGTGGATTTGGCCTCTTCACGCCGGGTCTCCAGGTCGACCCTGTCGGCGCGCGTCGCGGCGAGGCCGTCGGCCGCCTTCGCTGCGGCAATACGCGCGTTGGCCAGCGCGTCGAGTGTCGCCACGCCGCTGGCGTGCAACTTTTCCACATCTCTGAGCCGTTCTTCGAGCCACGCTACTTGGCGGGTCAGATCCCCGATGCGTTCGTCGAGGGAGGCCGCCTGTTTGTTAAAACTCTCGGTTTCCGCCTGCTCGTCCTGGCGTCGCAAAGCCTGCTTGGAGTCGGCATCGCGCCGTGTCGCATCCAGGAGTCGCTGCGCCTTTTCCACTTCGGCCTGCCGGTCCGGCAGAGCCAGGCTGGCCAGCGGATCGCCGGCCTTCACAGCCGCGCCCTGATGCACGTGGATTTTTGAGACGTAACCCGCTGAAATCGCGCTCACCGTCGCCGCCAGGCTGTTGTCGCCACCGACGAGCACGCCCTGCCCCGTCACATGGATCGGTACGCGGACAAAGCCGCTGGCGGCAATTCCCGCGACCAGCGCGGCGACCAGCGTCACCGTAGTCCAGCGCGTCGCCGAAGACGATACGCGCATTGTGCGCTGGATGTCGTCGACCCGAGTCGCAGCGTTAAGCGCCTCCTGCCGGAAAAACGATTTGTCCATATCACTGTCCGCCGAAGGCGCGCCATACTGATCGCCGATCGAGCTTCAGCGAACTGCCGGTTACGCGCCAGATGGTAGCGGCCCATCGGTCTTGCCTTCCGACTCACGGCCACAAAATAACACTGGTCGACCGAAACAACCAAACCTCGGCCAGGCCGATCATAACCTAACAATAATAAAAGGTTGCTTTTTATACAACGGGTATTATTATAATTCAACAGTGTTGGTCGCGATAGGTCGGATACAAATCGTCGCTAAGTACAAGGCGCTCATCGGATGAAAATGAATAAGACCCAACCCCTTTGCGCCGTCGGTTTGCCCGATGAAAACTGCTTACAAGCTGTGGCTCGGCGCAATTGAACACCGTGTTTACGTCTGCGTT
>JAKSCU010000489.1 GCA_022360435.1 Bacillota bacterium | reverse complement strand
CTTGATCAGTAAGTATTTCCGGGAAGTATTCAGCTACTGGCCTTAAAATCGTTGCACCCTTGTACCTGAATCCCAAAACCACCTGACCGACAAATTCGCTATTGCCGGCATCCAGATAAATAAGGTTTTCTGATTGCCCAAAGGCCCTGTCGAAAACACGGCGAGAAAAATTGTTATCCACGCAGCCAAGAAGAACAGGCATGGCCGGCATGTTTTTGTGAATGTTCTCCGGATTGAGCAGCTTCATCAGCACGCTTTCCTCGGTGATATAATAAGGATGGTAACTTATGTTTCCGCCCCAGGCAGTGTAGTACCTCATTTGGAGGACACCGGCTTTATTTTCTCCTGTTTCAGGCTCAATGAACAACTGGCGCCCAATATTGTCAGGCTCCACTATGTCCTGATCAGCCAGAATAAGCGATATTTTCTCCGACTTTAGGGAATAAATCAATTGGGCCAGGTGGGGCACCAGGTTGGACCCGGTGCCGCCACATCCTACCATAACGATGTGCCAGTTGGTGAATTTCTTAAGTATTTCGTGCATGGCAACCTAACCCATTTTATTAAATTTATATGACGGGATACACAGATAACGGCCTTTGTCTTCCTGTTTCTCAAAGTGCCAGTTAGTGCTTTGCAAGGTATAAGCGGGGTACTGTTTTTCAAGCTCGGCCCGTATCTCCTCCAGTGTCATTTCTGCCGGGAAAGTCATCTGCTCATTGTCGTTGGTGAGCACGACAAGCCGCTCCAGGTCCTTTTCGGGCTCCTTAGGTTGCGATGTTGTTGTGGTTTTGCCAGCGGCCTTTATCGGTAATTCACAGGAGTTGTTTTTCTTCTTCTTCTGGCCTTTCTTTTTCGGCTGCTCGGTCCGGGGCTGTTCTTCTTGTGGTTTTTCCGTCCCTGTTATTTCTAACAGATCAAATTCTGTGTCTAATAATTTAATATCTTGATTTTCTGTCGTCATTAAAAACACTCCTTATAAAAAATTATTTACAGAACTTATTGATGAATTTTTTAAATGTAGTCATCATTACAAGCTTACTGTCGTCAAATTCCTTGTCACTGTGCAATAAATCCGCAACGACTTGATTAACCGCATTCATGGCATGAGTGTGCTCCAATAAATAAAATGGCTCCGGGTAAAACGTGAGGTCGGCCAACTCTTTGAGGCGGGGGTACGTATAGGTGCCCCAGCAAATTTTGCCATTGGCAAGCACGTTGCCGTAAGGAAAATGATAAACGGGGCTTTCGTTTTTTATAAATTCGTCCCTTGCGGCAACAACTGCCGAAGAAATCACCTCGTTGTCTTTAATTTGATAAGCAAATAACAGTTTTGGATAGCCCACGTTAACAGTGTCTCCAATGTGATTATATGGCTTGAAGCAATTATCCCTTTCAATAACCACAACCTGGGTTGGAGAACTATCAAGCCTTTCCAGCACTCCGTAATATATGCAGTTTTTAGGAAGTG
>JAKSCU010000427.1 GCA_022360435.1 Bacillota bacterium | reverse complement strand
CAGATAGAGAGTCCAGGGAACAATGACCGCCGCATCTGACCAACCACAGGCAGAAGTTATTTCAAATTCACTTTTAAGGGCATCCTGAACGACAGATGGTATAACATGCGGAACAATTCCGTCGTCTAATTGGTCTGCTTTGAGGTCGCCAAGCCATTTCGTAAAAAACAGGGCGGTATTCATATTAAAACACGCAGTCCTTGCAAAAACCTGTGCATCCCCGGTCCACCCCAGCCGTTCGTCTCTCTGCGGACAATCCGTCGGTACATCAAGGAAGTTGCCCTTTTGACCCCAGACAATATTATGCTGCAGCCGGTTAATCATTTGACTGGAGCATTCAAATTTTCCTGTAGGTGCCATATCGGAATGTATAACCACTCCTGTAAAATTCTCGACCTGTGGAATGTCAGGATACTCTTCAAGCAATACATACCTGAAGCCCTGAAAGGTAAAATGGGGTTGGAAGCATTCTTCTTCAGTTCCCTTTAATATATATTCTATGGTTTGCCCTGCTTTTCTAATGTTATCTGCATAGAGTTCACCATCTGAGTCCAAAACCTCGGCATGTTTTAAAATAACTTTGCTGCCTCTTGGACCTTTCACTTTAAATTTTACCCAGCCTACCATATTTTGACCAAAATCAATGATTGTTTTCCCTTTGGGTGTTTGTATCATGCCAATGGGTTTTATTTCTTCTATTTTTCTTACCGGAACATTTTGTTGTGCCATCAAGATATCTTTTGCATGGTTGATTCGCATTGTTTTATGCCACTTAGTATCATCAAAGCCGGGCAGGCACCAATTATTTTCTTCCTTACGTGCATCATATGTTTCCCCATGATAAATTTCCGACATAAGAATAGGGCCGCAGGAAGCTTTCCACGTATTATCCAGCGGTATTATATCTTCCCTTCCATCCTTATACGTAACATGCATTTGCAGTAGTAATGCCCGTTTATCACCATATGTATTGTTTTTGCCTTCCCAGCCAAGATATCCTTTATACCAGCCGTTTCCCAGGATTACACCAACAACATTTTCTCCTTTTTGAACCAGGTCGGTTACATGGTAAGTTTGATATTGAAGTCTTTTATTGTAGCTGGTCCATCCGGGTGTAAACAACCAGTCACCGACCCGTTCCCCATTTAAGTGAAGTTCATACAGGCCCAGCGCTGTTACAAATATCCTTGCCTTTTGCACCTCATGGTGAATCACAAATCTGTTTCTTATAAAAGGGCATGAAGTCCCATCAGAATGGTCAGTGCCGCCGTCGGGAGTAATCCAATCGGCTATCCACTCTTCTGCCTTCAGCAGACCTGTTTCCCAAGACGCAGGCCCGCTCCAGCCCGATTGACTGCTGTCTCCATTCCAGACTTGAACCCTGTAATAATAACAGGTTCTGGATTCTAAAGGTTTACCTTTGTACTCCACATTGGATGATTGGTCGGATAAAACCTTGCCTGAATCCCATACCGGATTGTTAAAATCAGGTACATCTGCTGCAACCTGAATTTGATAAGCAGATTGCATAACGTTTCTCT
>JAKSCU010000426.1 GCA_022360435.1 Bacillota bacterium | reverse complement strand
ATGTGCATTGATGATTATGAGCAAGGATAGGTCTTAGTAGGTATATTTGTTCCCATTTGCTCATAGCATTGTGAAAACAGTTCTGGGATATTCGTTGGGAGAAGCACATTAGTATAAGTATCGATGAACGAAAGAGTTACAAATCAAATACAACTTTTATTATTGATCATTGTAGAAAACTCAAAAGATTCGTAAATAAATATGCAAACGCGCAGGCAAACCACTACACTCAGTGAGGAATCAGTGAACTACAAGTATATTCGGCACTGTAATTCATGATGAATTGAAGACATCACAATCCGATTCTCTCGCACAATCTTGCCCAATTTTCTTCAATCTTTTCCTCCGAAGAGAAATCAATGTACAGTGTATCACCGAAGTGATAACCAAGAATGCTCTTAGCCCATCTCCGCGGATCCAACAAATCTTTGTCAAGAACTACAGCTATCAATGCTTCAGGACCTTTTCTTGTAGCAAGAACAAATTCTTTTGATGCATTGGTGCTGATATCATGAACTCTTGTCAAATACCGCTGCGTCAGAAAAACAATCACCTTCTTTGAGTTCCTCATGCCATCAACAATGCGTTTTCCAACGTTGTCTAGTATGCTATCGTCATCAACCCAAACTCTAAAGTTAGCTCTGAGTCTTCCGGCAATCACCAAAACTTTTCGGTGAGTATCAAATTTCTCTGATTCCGTTCCCCAGTCATGGGCCAAAAAGCAATCAAACTTCTCTTCTGGCATGGTTGGACACAACTGAGCAGGAAAGAACGCATTGAACTTGTGCGTTGATATTGAAGTGATTCCGTGAACATCAGCCACTTTTTCGTCTCCTTCGAGAATTGCTTTTTGTACAGCTCCAAACTCAGAAATGGAATCTTGTTCCACGCCGCCATGCAAGAGCAGCTTAGCAGTAAACAGATTATCATAGAAGAAAGAACCCATTATTTGAATGCACTTGAGGGCAAGGTCACGAATATCTGTGATCCATTTTCTCCAGCCTTCGTCGATTATAATTTTGAACTCTTGTCCGTCCGGAATAATATACACTATCACTCTTCGAAAAAAGAAGCGTGCGATGTTTAAGAAGACTAATGGGGATCGTGTTCCTTCAATGGCTCCACAAGCGTTCAGAAAAATGCAAATAATACGCTCATAAACGCCTTTTGGAACTGGACTATCGAATCTTATCGACATCACAATCTGATTCTGCTTCGCTGGTAGTGTTCTTAACAATCTGTCATCTCTACTTGTAAGCATT
>JAKSCU010000348.1 GCA_022360435.1 Bacillota bacterium | reverse complement strand
ACCTTTTTATTTTACCATATATAATTTAAGGGACACCATACTTAATTATTAATAATTAAGTATGGTGTCCCTTAAATTATATATGGTAAAATAAAAAGGTATGATGCCCGCCAACAAATAGCGTCACCACCAGTCCCCGACCAGATAAGGCCGTCAAAAAAGCTTTATCACGCGAAAATGAACCGACAATATTCCCAAAATAATAAATTTTTAAAACAACAATCCCCTAAACATAATTATAAGGACTTTGTGCATGCGTAATTCGATATTAATTAGCAAATTTAAAACCCTAATCACTTACGACAAATCCATTACCGATGAAGTCAGTTCCATCAATATTCACCGCATCTACATACTCGCTTTGGTTCTGGCGCCGGTGCATCTTGCGCATGTTTTAATTTTCTGGGCGCAAAACCCGGGAGACGCGAGCGCGGGTAACGTACACAAATGGCATGATGGGATAATAATGGCACATGCCGCCATGCTTTTCATCGTATGCGTTTTTGGAACAATAGCATATTTCATTAAACGGCGCTACAAAGCTGCCGGCAAATCGGCCTATATCCTGCAAATTACGATCTGCTTGTCTTATCTTGTTTTTGGCGCGCTGGTCTGCGCCATTGATCAGTTGATATCATCAAATATCACTCCATACTTGGTGGCTTGCATAGGCATAGCCGTGGCAATATTAATCAGGCCCGTGGACACGCTGTTTTTTTACGCCATCGCCTATGCTTTCTTTTATTATGCCGTTTCCTGGACCCAGCAGGACAACGAACTGCTTCTTTCGGTTAGAGTAAACGGCATTACCACCACCGGCATTAGTTTAGGCGTTGCTATTTTGCTATGGCGAAACAATGTTTTGGCCATATTGCAAAGAAGAGAAATCGAAGTGCAAAAGATAGAACTGGAAGAAAAAAACAAACAGCTTGCTTTCCTGGCCAACCACGACCCCTTGACCGGCCTTTACAATCGAACGCAATTCATGGAGTTCGCGAATAAAGATATAATTAGAATTAGCCGGTCGGGTAAGGAATCTTGTCTCATCCTCATCGACATTGATGAATTTAAAAAAATTAACGATAACTTCGGTCATCCTGCGGGTGATGCCGTGTTGAAAGATATGGCCAAAATTATAACCAACTTCACAAGAAGCAGTGACATCCCGGCGCGCCTCGGGGGGGAAGAGTTTATCGTATTGCTTCCGGATACCGAGCTGTCAACCGGGGTCATAGTTGCAGAAAGAATACGCGCGGCCATAGACGGGCACACCTTTGCCCACACCGTGGAACTGCCGAAAATCACCGCCAGTTTCGGAGTGGCTGTTTTGGCCGCCCGGGCCAAAGATCCTTTCAACACCGGCTACGACGCGGCCGACCAGGCGCTTTACCGAGCCAAGAAAAAAGGGCGCAACCGCGCGGAGGCAGCAACTAATGGAGTAAATCCGGCGTCAGCCGAAGCTTAAATTCCGTAACCGTGGGTGGAGCTGTTTGAAGCAAAACCATTGACGCCGGCCTGGACAACCTAAATGCAATTGGTTATAATTGGTATAACAAAATTATCTAAAGAAAGGACGGTTGAAATGCCCGACACCAAATCTTTTCAGCTGCCGCAGGAATTTTTGATTGTCGGAGCGGCGGCGCAAACAGGTATCCTGAGAGAAATAAAAAACAATCCCCGTACCCTGGAGGAATTGGCCGCCACAACCCAGGCCGACCAAAGGGCTTTATGGACGGTTGTCGAAGCTTTGGTGGCATTGGGCTATCTGGCCTATGACGGGCAAAAAATCAGGCTCACCGCTGAAGCCGACAACATTTTTTTTAATCCCGGCCACCAAGAATACATCGGTTTTTCATTTATGCACACCTATAACTTGATAAAGACGTGGACGCAGTTACCCGAAGTGCTGCAAAGCGGCAAGCCGGTTTCCAGGCGGGATATCCCGGGACACACAGAGCACTTTATCACAGCCATGAGCCACTATGCCCGCCAATCGGCGCCGCAAATCGTTGATTTCTGTTTAAAAGACCTGCCCCCAAACCCCCGGGTGCTCGATGTGGGCGGCGGCCCGTTAACCATGGCCGTTGCCTTTGCCGGCCGGGGCGCCAGGGTGACCGTGCTGGATCTGCCTGATGTTGTTGACATGATGCAGCCCCAACTGGCTGCCAGCTTGCCTGTCAAGCTGGTCGAAGGAGATTTCACCCAAGGACTGCCGCCGGGGCCTTACGACCTGGTTTACCTGGGCAATATATGCCACATTTACGGCGCGCAGGAGAACAAAAAACTATTTAAAGACACGGCGAATATATTGGCGCCCGCAGGGCAGATTGTCATCAACGACATGCTCCGGGGCACAGGTGTGGGGCCGGCGTTATTTGGGGTAAACATGCTGGTCAACACAGATAACGGGGGGGCATGGACCTACGAGGAATATAAAACCTGGCTGGCGGCCGCCGGTTTTTCCGCAGCGCCGTGGGTGGAAGTGGGCGGCAGGCAATTGATTAAAGCCGCCGGGCCTAACCCCGCGGGATAAAGCCAAACCGGAAAGGAAGGGTTGAAATGGGTTTTTTAGAAATGGCGAAAAAAAGGTACTCGGTGAGAAAATATGCAGACAAGCCGGTGGAAGAAGACAAGCTGCAGCAAATCCTGGAGGCCGGCAGAGCCGCGCCCACGGCGGTAAACTTTCAGCCGCAGCGCATAATCGTGGTGCGTGAAAAAGCCGGCTTGGACAAGCTGAAAAAAGCCGCCCAAGTTTATGACGCTCCTTTGGCTATCATCGTGTGCGCCGACCACAGCGTGGCTTGGAAAAGGCCCTTTGACGGCAAAAACACCGTGGACATTGACGCCAGCATAGTGACCGACCATATGATGCTGCAAGCCACCGAACTGGGGCTTGGCTCGGTGTGGATATGTTACTTCAAGCCGGATGTTTTAAAGGAGGAATTCAACATCCCCGACCAGGTTGAGCCGGTCAACCTACTGGCCGTCGGTTATGCCGCCGGGGAAGCCCTGGCGCCCGACAGGCACGACACGCTCCGCAAACCTTTAAAAGATACTGTTTGCTTTGAAACTTACCACCTTTAAACGCTCGGGCCAGCAGAAAAACACGCGCGACGGTCGCAGATTTTTAATTCCAAAGGTACTGCCATTTTCTTTGATCAGCGTCGCTGAAGAACCTTCCGGTAAAAAAATGGGTATAGCAAAAACCAATTTACCTGCGTCCCCGGCAATAAATAATGGGAAGCGAGATAATCGCTTCCCATTATTTATTGCTTTTACTTATTGAAGTGTTCAGGCTGGCGTCCAGCATCAAAATAATATCTCGCACCAGTTGGGCCGTTTGTTCTATTCTCCGGTTGTCCAGCAGGTCGGGCGTGTCGTTTTCAGTATGCGCCACCTTGCCGACCAGATCCATGCACCCGGTGGTGGTAAACGCCAGGGTGGGAATCCCCCGCGGCCAGAAAAAACCGTGATCGCTGGCGTACCATTGCTCGGCCACAAACTCGCCGCGACTTTTTGCCATATCCATGACCCTGTCCGCCAGCCCTTCGGGGCAGGCAAAAAACGCGACGGCTGTTTTTGCTTCTTTTAACCCGACACCGTCTATATTTACCACCGCGGCGACATTATCCGGGGGATATTCTTCGATGTACAGGGCATCCCCGGGCCACCAACTATCCTCGCCGCCATAAGCCACATATTCCATGGAGCGCCCGTTTGCCGGCCGACCCAGGAGCCTGGCCAGCAATAGCAAGGCCGCCATACCGGACGCGTTATCCAGCGCTCCCGGCGTGTCGGGTTTGGTGTCATAATGGGCGCAAACCAGGATTTTGGGACCGCCGTTTCCAATGTGCCGCCCGATTATATTGGCACCGGCGCCCTTTTCGGTGGCGCTGTCAATTTTCAGCCGGGCCGTGGCGCCGGTGTTTTGCACCACCATTAATCCGGTCGGTTTAGATACCGTGGCCGACGGAATGGTAAAATCGCTGTCCTCCACCAACACCGGATAGGGGCTGTCATAATGGCTTACGGTAATAACCGCCATTGGGTTGCTGCTTACCAGCAGTTCCATAAACCGGTCCTGACTTTCCACCACGTAATAGTTGCGATCGAAGTTTTTGGGTAAAAAGCTGGAGCCGGTTATTTCTCCGTGGACCACCGCTATCTTATTGGTCAAGTCGGTATTGGCCAGGTCTTCAGCCGTCGAAACCGAAACCAGTTCGGCTTCTATATCGCACGGCGGTGAATAGGTGTTCGCGACGGCGACAATTTTTTGCCCCGCCACAGTCAGCTCGCAGGCCGTTGCCCGCCAGTCCGGGCAGGGGTATTCCTGCCAAATCACCTGGCACCCGGCTTGCTTCATTTCCCCGGCGATAAATGACGCCGCCGCCCGGTTCGCCCGGGAACCCGCGGGACGGGCGCCTATCTCCACAGCCATACGGTTCAAGCAGTGTTCCACGTACCCGTCCAAGTTAAAATTCACCATAACAAAACCTCCTTTTTGCTTGATCTCAATTACAATAATACACCAGGACCCCAGCCATGGTGGGCTAATGGAGGGTTTTCGAAATTACGGGGACACCTTACTAAAATATTTGAGACAACAACTATTCTGTTGTGAACTGCTGCTCGTGTTAGTTTTTGCCTCGAATCCGGCCATAGACAAAATAGGGCAAAGAACCGCCCACCGTTTAGTTTGTCCCAAGGTAAGATTTTATGTCCGCCGCCGGGCTGGCGACAAAATGTTCCTGATAGTCCGCTTTATCCCTTACCCGGGTTAACTCTAGAACCAAAATTCCTTGCAATTTGTTTATTCTTGCTTCCTCCGGCTTAAAAATTTTTTTCAAGGACGAAAAGGGGGACGGTTATCTTGATTGAGTTTGTTTATAAAGTGGCCATGTCAAGAAGAGTGGACATAACGACAATCAAATTCTTTAGGGGCTTGGCTACAGCTTAATTGATTAAAATTTGCCGAAAAACTTAAAACAGTGCAGTGTACAAAATGTTTACAATTTGTGATTTGCCCGATATTTGCAATTAATCGTTACAAGCCGCCGTTCTTGAGGAATATCAGCGGCCATAAAAATTCTTAAAATTGGACTATTTCTTGCTATTCAAAATATTTAAAATAAACACTTAAAGCACTCATTTAACATTAAAAAACATTTTTAGAAACTCAAGGCATTATTTTAAAAAACTTTTTTTAACGGCAATTAAGCCATACGACGGAGTTTTGGCCAAAAAGGGGGGGGAATTGCAGACATAAGGGCACACATGGTTGTAATTGACAATTATTATAAAAAAGGAGCGTTCGAGACATGGCATTGGTATTAAAAAAGCGTGAGCACGGAAAAGAACAGCCTTACTGGCCCCTTGGCCCATTTCAGGTCAGGTTGCCTTTTATCCACTACAAGTTCGAACAGGCGGAATTTATTCAGGCCATGTTTATGTTTGTCACCAGCCTGGGCATGATACCCTTGCTGGAAAAACACCTTGGTCTTCCTTATGAAGTTTCCCTGGCTTATGTTGTTGTCGCCGGTATTGGTTTTTTACTTCCGGCATTGCTGGGGGTGCCCATGGTGCCCGGCTGGATTACTCCCGCCATTCCGGTGGTTGTGCTTTTCCTGAGCCAATTCGAGCCCGGACCCCAGGCAATACAAGCTTTGGTCGCCTTACAACTGCTGGTGACAGTCATCTTCCTGGTATTGGGAATCACAAAGCTGGGCTCAACGCTGGTAAACAACGTTCCCAGTTCCCTCAAAGCGGGTATTCTTATTGGCGCCGGCATTGCCGCCCTGATGGGTGAAATTAAAATGGGCGGGCGGATTATGAATACACCGGTGTCCCTGATTATAGGAAGTTTTGTCTGCGCCTACATTTTATTCTCTTCATCCTTCAACGTGGTCCGGGAAAGAAACAAGTTTGCCAAAATGCTTTCCAATTATGGCATGGTTCCTGCGTTAGCGGTGGCTATGGTTATAGGCTGGCTGATTAAAGAATACCCGCTGCCGCAAATTAAAATAGGCATAACCCAGCCGGCTTTTGCCGAAATGTGGAACTATCTACCCTTCACGCTGGGCTTCCCCGGCGTCGACTTATTCCTTTTGGCTCTCCCCACCGCCATTATTGCATATATCATCGCCTTTGGCGACATCATTGTCGGCAACACGTTAATCAAGCGGGCCGACCAGTTAAGAACCGACGAGGTTGTGGATATGAATACCGACCGGGTGCATTTGGTGACTGGTATTCGCAATTTAATCCACTCATTTTTTGCTCCCTACCCGGGTCTGGCCGGTCCCATATGGACGGCTGTCACGGCAACGGTGGCCGAGCGCTACCGCCAGGGACGCCCGGCCATGGACTCCATTTACAGCGGTACCGGCACCTTCTGGGTTGCCGGCTTCATTGCCCTCTTTATATTGCCGCTCGTAAGCTTTTTCCAACCAGTTTTGCCCATCGCCCTGTCCCTGACCCTGGTTGTAACCGGTTATTTATGTATCAGCGTGGGCATTGACCAGGTAACCACTTCCACCCAGCGGGGGGTGGCCGGTGTTACGGCGGTGGTGCTGGCCGTTCACGGGGCAACCTATGGTTTGGCTGTTGGCGTTTTGCTGTATCTGCTGGTGGAAAAGAAAGAGATGTTTTGGAAAAAACGTGAAGAAAGCCCCGACGAATCAATCAAATCGTAGTTGCTGATGTTTGGCTGCAACCCAACCCTTAATATGATGGTGCTATGGAGGAATCAGATTATGAAGGTTAATAAAGTACATTTACAAGCGCATATCCCATAATCTGAAGAGAAGGAGAATTTAAATGTATAAGTTTCTTTTGCCCACCGACGGCTCGCAAAACTCTCTGAGGGCTGCCCACAGCCTGCTTAAAATAGCAAAAAGCCACGTTGAGGCGGATTATATTGTTTTAAGTGTTTATCAAGGCACTTTTTTAGGCGGCGAGGCCGCGTTGGCCAGTATTGAGCGCAACGAGATTCTGGATTATGCCAGGAGTTCGGCCCGGGAGGCCGTAGAAAAAACCGGCGCCATTTTAAAAGAAGCGGGTGTTGAGGTAAAGGAGCTGATTAAAGAAGGGGACCCCGGTCCGGTTATTGTTGATACGGCAAAATCTCTAGATGTTAACCAGATTGTACTTGGAGCCCGGGGCATAAGCAAAGTAAAAGAGCTTTTTATGGGAAGTGTCAGCAGAAAAGTTGTCCATTTGAGTGAATGCGCGGTTACCCTGGTTAAGTAGCATAAATAGGACAAGGGGGTTCATGCATTGTACAAGTTTTTGCTAACCACTGACGGATCTGAAAACTCGCTGCAGGCGGCCAGACACCTTTTGTCGGTGATTAATAACTACCATGACCCGAAGATATATGCCGTCGCCGTCTATAATATGAGAATGGTGGTTAATACCGAGGCGACATTACCGGCAATTGAATACAGCCGGTACACAAAGATAGCCAAAAAGTTTGCCCGGGACGCTATGAGCAAAACAGTGGCCATTTTCCAAGAAACCGGTATTGAAGTAAAAGATATTATAAAGGAGGGGGAACCCGGTCGGGTTATCGCAGACACCGCCTCTTCCCTGGACATTGATCAGATTGTCATGGGCGCCAGCGGCGTGGGCAAGGTAAAAGAATTGTTTATGGGCAGTGTCAATAGAAAAGTGATTTCCTTGTCTCCTATACCCGTTACCATAGCAAAATAAGACAAGGGGACGGTTCTTCAGGCACTAAAACAAAGAATCGTCCCCGTCCTTATTCTAATGATTTTAAGATGGCAGGTATTTTGTCGGGTTCAACCCGGGGATAAACCACATCATTGATGGTGATGGACGCGCTGAGAGCGCAGGCGCCCAGGCAGCGTACAATCTCCAGGGAAAATTTGCCGTCGGGTGTGATATGGCCCGGTTCTATATTCAGTTCCCTGCAACACCGCTCAAGGATCCGGGCCGACCCGCGCAGATAACAGGTGGTGCCGAGGCATATGCTGATTTTATACTTCCCTTCCGGGGCGGGCTTGAATAACGGGTAATAGGCAATCATGTCGAAAACAACCGCCGGTGCTAAGTTAAGGCCCTCGGCTATTTGATAAACGGCGTTATCCGGTACCCAGCCGGCCAGTTTGTGCAAATCCTGCAACACCATGTGCAAAGCGTCGTGCTTTTCCCGGTGCTTTTGCAGAATTTCCTCCACCATTGCCTCGCTTACCGGCGCAGCGTTTACCGGCGCAGCCGCAACGCGACCGTCGGCGTTATTGTTTTCAGTCATAGCAATATTCCACTCTCCCCGAATGAGTCGAAAGTCTAAAGTCGATTAAAAGAAAACCTCGGCAATATATGACTTTCGACTTTTAATAATATTCCTCGGTGACGGTTTTCCCCATTTCCTGCAGCACCCGGATTAAATCGCGGACGATATATTGCTTATATACATAAATGCCGGGCATATCTTGCCCCTGCTGGGCCGGATTTGCCGCCGTGCCCACCATAAAATGCACGCTGTCCGCGCTCATCAGGATAGACGCCAAGCGGCTGGCCCCGTCTCGGCCCTCGATTTTTTCTGTTTGGGACCTGCCTTTTATTTTATCCAGGGCGTTCACCAGGGTGATGGCGCCTTCGGTAACCAAGTCTACACCGGTAATGATCCCCACGGGGGGAATCCGCTCACTGCGGGATGACAAATCCACGCGTACTTCCCGGCCCAAAACGCGCCCGACAATATTACCCGTAGTGCCGCCGCACACCACTTTTATTCCGCCGGCGCGCATCAATTTATCCACCACCAAACCGTCATCAGACCGGTTGCGCGGGGGGCCAATCAACACCGTTACGTGCCGCGGCCGATGAACCTTGACAACGGCTATGCTAACATCATCTCCCGGCCTGCCCCCGTATATGCTGTCGCACATCCCGGCAATTTCCTCGGCCCAGCCTGACGCGCTTTTTTCGGGCGCATACGCCTGGGTCAGGTAGCCTCCGACCCGGTCCCAACCCCAACCCATATTCCATACTTTACCGGTTCCGGCATGCAGCACGCCGTCGGTCACCAGAACCAGCCAATCATTTTCCCCAACCTGGAAGTGGGACTCACGGATCAGCTTACCGTCAATGATTCTTTCGGTCTTGTCCAATTGCACCAGCCGGCGCCGGTTTCCCACATAGGAAGGCGGGTTTTCATATTCAATCAGGTGGGCGTTCCCCGACGGGGATATATGCAAAATGGTGAAAGTGCTGTAAGCCAGCTTTCTGGTCTTGCAGATAGGCAGGGTGTGCGCCAGCGTTTCCATCACGTCATCTATTCGTCCGCCTTTTTTCAGCATGGTGGCGGCGGTTTTGGCGGTCAGCCGGGATAAAATATTAGCTTTCACACCGCTGCCGAGCCCGTCCGCCACCACCACGATGCGGTCGGTGCCCGTTTGCGTCACTTCTATGCTGTCGCCGCACAATTCCTCACCATTTTTGGCCAACTGGGCGGTGCCGATATTTACGCATAGTTCCATGTTTTTCACGCCTTTATAAAGGTTCCTTTTGCATCAACTCAATCAACTTGCTTAACAGAACCTTGGTCTCAGCGGTGGTTTCCCCCAGCAGGCCGGCAATTTCCTGAGCCACCGTCATCTGCTTGGTAATCACTTCCTGGGCCCGAGCGATGGTTTGTCCCTTCACCAGCTCAAATTGTTCCCGCTGCCGCCTTTCAGCCGTGATATCTACCAGAATGCCCACAATGATTTTTTCATTTTCCAGGGGAAAAATGATTTCCCCCACCGTTAAGTCCATCCCGGGATAAGTGGATACCCGATTGATCATTTCTCCGGAACTGATCACCGCCGCAAAACCACCGGGCGGCATGAACCTGTCCAGCCGCTGCCCCACCATTTCCCGGTCGGCGCAATCAAACATTTTTTGCATCGCCGGGTTAACTTCTTTAATTACCAAATCATAATCCACTATGATCACCGCGTTGGGCATGGCGGCAAGCACCAGGTTGGACATGGATTCGGCGCGCTGGCGCATGTAAGGAATGCACATCTCCAACTCGGCCAGGCCCTGGTATACCGCCACAGCCTCGTCGCGACAACTGTCATAACCACAGGCCCCGCAGTTCCACTCGTCTTCGGGCTGCAATTTGCCGGTTTTCGCTAAAATGTTTTTTATTTCCTGTTCACCGGGCATTGGAAAATTTAGCTGGCGGTTGACAAACTCCCGGCGCAGAAGACTTGCGGGCAGTTCCACCGCCGAGGCGCGGTCAAACCCGCTCCCGGCAGCCGCGGCGTTATGGTAATCCATCACTTTCCTGCGCCTGGTAAAAACGTCCATATGCCCGCATGGGACCAGAGGGCCGTTGACACACCCGCCACGGCAAGCCAGCATTTCCACCAGTCCAGGCGGGAGAGATTGATCCCGGGACAAGTGTTTTAGAAATTCAATGAAATGATCCAGAACGGTTATGGATTCAAATTCGTGGT
>JAKSCU010000425.1 GCA_022360435.1 Bacillota bacterium | reverse complement strand
CACCAGGTGGACGAGGTGCTCCAACAGAGCGATTTTGTGGTGCTTGCCTGCCCGGAAACCAAAGAAACCCTGGGCATGATGAATGAGGAGCGGTTTAAGCTAATGAAAAAAACCGCTTATTTAATTAACTGCGCCCGGGGTTCGCTGGTGATCAAGGAAGCATTGATGAAAGCGTTGAATGAGGGCTGGATAGCCGGCGCCGCCAATGACACCCATTGGATCAAAAACCCGCTGCCGTCCTACCTGCCGCCCGAGGACGAGTTTTGGAGCACCAATAACTTGATTATAACCCCGCACATTTCCAGTTGGACCGATATGTACGAAAAAAGGTTCGGAGCCATACTGGTGGAAAACATCGACCGTTTTATCAAAAAGCAGCCATTAATCAACGTGGCCTCAGGCTTTGAGGCCAACACCAGTTGATTAATCCGAATCCGGGCCGGGCCGGCGGGACGACAACCGGTGGGATCAATATGGGAAGGGGGAACACCTTTGACAATAACTCCGATAATCAGCATTTTCAACAAGGCCCTGGAAGAGCCCGGCACGGCGGTAAAACAATGGAAAATGAGCTCCGGCGGAAGGGCCGTCGGCTTTTTGCTTACCGATGTGCCCGAAGAATTAATCCATGCCGCGGGGTTTTTCCCCTACGGTATATGCGGAGACGGCAGCGGGCTGGAGCGGGCCGACGGGCACCTGCAAAGCTGGGCCTGTTCCCTGGTGCGAAGCAGTTTTGCCCTGGCCCTGGAAGGCAAGCTGGATTTTTTGGACGGTCTGATCATACCACAAACATGCGACACCACCCGCATGGTCTCGGGTATCTGGGAGCACGCCGGTCCCCTGCCTTTCATGGAAAATTACCTGCCGCCCCGTCAGGTTGATCGGCCCAGCGCCAGAACCTACCTGGTGGGCGAGTTGGCCAGGTTGAAGCGGCGGCTGGAAGATTACCGGGGGGCGGCCATTACCATCACTGAACTAAGGAACAGTATTTCATTATATAACAGCAACCGAAAACTGCTACGCCGGATTTTCTCGCTGCACGGGCAAAACCCGGGCTGCATCGGCCACCGTAATCTTTATTCCCTGATTAGGGCGGCGATGATCATGCCCCGGGAAGCGTTGAACCAATTGCTGAAATCACTGTTGGAGGTATTGGAAAAGGATTCCCCGTCAAACCGCGCAGTTGATCAAATCCGGCTGGTCATGTCGGGCTCGGTATGTGAGCCCTTGGAAATACTGGACTATATTGAAAGCGCCGGCGGGGTGGTGGTTGGCGACGATCTGCAAAACGGCCGGCGGTATATTGAGGCCGATGTGCCGGAGTCCGGCGACCCGCTGGAAGCCCTGGCGGACCGTCAAATAAACAGAATGCCCTTTGCCGGTTATGACATTGCCCGCAACCCCAGAAGGCATTTCCTGGCGCGCCTGGCCCGGGAGAAACACGCCCGGGGGGTAATTTTTCTGCACCTCAAATATTGTGAGGCCGAAAACTACGATTACCATGACAATCTGCAGGCGCTGAAAAAAGCCGGTATTCCCGCCATGCGCATCGAAACGGAATTCGGAAGCAGTTCCATGGGGCAGTTGAACACCCGGGTGCAGGCGTTCATGGAAATGGTGGGGGGTGCCGGTTGATGTCCGGAAAAAATACCTTTAAAACAGCCGGCCTTATGAAAGAACTGATGGCCAGGTATTACGCCAAGGGCGTGGAAGCCAAAGCAAGCGGCATTCCGGTGGCCTGGGTAACCGCTGTTTTTCCCGTGGAAATTTTATACGCCGCCGGGCTCTTTCCATATTACCCGGAAAATTTCGGCGCCCTGGCCGCCGCCCGGAAGGTGGCCGACAAACTGTCCGCAGCGGCCGAGTCCAAGGGATATTTCAATGACCTTTGCGGCTATGCCCGCTGCGGAATTGGGGATGCCTACGCCGATGAACACCCGGTGGGCCAAATTGTGAAACCCGACCTGCTGTTTTGCTGCAATACCCAGTGCGGCAGCCTGCCCAAGTGGTTTGAAGTGGCCGGGCGGTTTTACGGCGCTCCTTATTTTCTGCTGGATTCACCTCAGATTGTAGAGGAACCCACTGAACCGGGACAACGGTATTTTATTGAGCAATTAAAAGAAATGATTGTTTTTATTGAGGAAATTACCGGCCGGCCCTATGACTTCCACCGCTTATCCGAGGTGCTGGCCCTTTCCAATGAGGCGTGCCGGCTGTGGAATGAGATTTTGGATACGGCGGCTTTAAAACCCGCTCCTTTCGGTTTCTTTGACGCCTGTTTCCACATGGCCCCCATTGTCACCTGGCGGGGCACCCCGGAGGCGGTGGCCTATTACCGGGCGCTGAAAGACGAGTTGGATGAGAGACTGCGGCGCGGCATTTACACCATACCCGACGAGCGTTACAAAATATATTACGACCATATTCCGGTATGGCCGAAGTTACGCTGGTTTTCCGATTTGTTTGCCGCCCGCAAGTCTCTGGTGGCGGCTTCCCAGTATACCCATTCGTGGGCTTATTCCTTTGACCTGGACCGGCCCCTGGAAAGCCTGGCGGAAAATTATACCCAACAGTTTGTTAACCGGGGTTTTGATTATCGGATTCAGTTGAAAATTAATTTTATGGAAAAATATCGAGTAGACGGTTTTGTTCTTTTTTCCAACCGCAGTTGCAAGCCCAACGCCTTTGGTTTATACGACAAGCGCAAGATTATCAGCCAAAAAACCCGACTGCCCGGCGTGGTGTTTGAAGCCGACATGGCGGATTTGCGCTATTTTTCCGAAGCCCAGGTCAAAACCCGCCTGGAAGCCTTTTTTGAACAGCTGGGCGCGCATTAGAAGTTGGAGGTTGGAAGTTGGAAATTTGATTGATTTGCCGTATAGATAAATTGGGGACATTCCTCGCCGGAGGTGTGTCCCCATTCCTTAAAACTTAAGACACGCCAAAAAGTTCAGATAATTTAGTAAATTATGCCCATGGAGGGAGTAAAATGTCAACAAAGCCCAGCCATAATCTGGTATGGGATCGCAGCACCGAGTGCGTGCCTTTGGAAGAGCGCCGGGCACTACAACTGAAAAAGCTGCAAGACCTGGTGGAAAGGGTATCGGTGCAATCCCCCTTTTACAGAAAACAATTTCAAAAAAAAGGCGTCAAACCGGAAAACATCAAGACCCTTGATGATTTGCGCCGGCTGCCGTTTACCGTTAAGGACGACCTGCGGGACAACTACCCTTTTGAACTCTTTTCCACCCCCATACAGGACGTGGTGAGAATCCACTGTTCCAGCGGCACCACCGGTAAACCCGCGGTTTCCGGGTATACCGCAAGGGATATGGAGATGTGGTCTGAAATAATGGCCAGAAGCCTTACCGCCGCCGGCGCCACTTACCGTGACGTAGTGCACAACTCGTACGGCTACGGGTTGTTCACCGGCGGCCTCGGGATCGATATGGGGGCCAGAAAGATTGGCGCCGCCACCGTACCCATGTCCGGCGGCATAAACAACCGACAAATAATGCTCATGGAAGACTTCGGGGCCACCGTACTCACCTGTACCCCCTCCTACGCCCTGGTGTTGGCTGAAACCGCGGCCCAAATGGGCGTACACGTACAATCCATGATTAAACTAAAAGTGGGCATATTTGGCGCCGAACCCTGGACCGAAGAAATGCGGGCGGAAATCGAAGCAAAGCTGCGCCTTGAAGCCTACGATATTTTCGGCATGGGTGAAGTGATCGGCCCCGGGGTGTCCATGGAATGCGCCTACCACAACGGGCTGCACATTCAGGATGACCATTTCCTGCCGGAAATCATCAATCCGGATACCGGAGAATCCCTGCCACCCGGTGAGCAGGGCGAACTGGTGATTACAACGTTAACCAAGGAGGCCATGCCGCTAATCAGGTACCGGACCAGGGACATCACCAGGCTGGCCGCCGACCTCTGCCCCTGCGGACGCACCAGCGCGCGTCATTTCAAACTGGCCGGTCGTACCGACGACATGCTGATCATCAAAGGCGTCAACGTGTTCCCCTCCCAGATAGAAGGAGTGCTGCTGCGTCACGGTGAACTGGCGCCCCAGTACGTATTGGTGGTGGACCGGGTAAATAACCTTGACCGGCTGGAAATCCAGGTGGAAGCCCGCGAAGAATTCTACGACCTGGGTGAAGAGGCCATGGAGCAATTTACTCACAAACTGTACCACGAAATGCAGCAATTGCTTTATATCTCCAGCAAGATAACCATTGTACCGCAGCGAACAATCCAGCGCAGCGAGGGCAAAGCCAAACGGGTTATCGACAAGCGCAAGGAACTGACTTCCGGCGCTTTAATTTAATTGACCCAGCAACAAATTAGCCAAGCTTTGAAAATTTTATAATTGTTTACTACGATGATGACCCTCGACCGGCCATACTGATGGGGCGCCGGTTGCCCGGCGAAGAGCAAAGCGCCTTCACCGGTATTTTTCAAAAAAGGAGGTTTTTAAGATGCTCGGCATGGCGGATCCCTGGATTACATTGGTGTGGTTTCTTAATATCGGGGCAATGTTGCTTTGTGTGGTTTATGGAGGCATGAACTGGAATAAAGGTGGTGACGAATAAATGGGCGGTGATATAAATATCCCACTGCTGGCGATATGCCTACTTATATTTATAGGCGCTGTAACTTACCTCACTTACCTGGGTTCGCTGCAAACCAAAAGCCAGGAAGACTACATGGTGGCCGGGCGTCAGATTCCGGGCTGGGTTATGGCCCTGTCTTACGCTTCCACATTTATCAGCACCTCGGCCATTGTGGGTTTCGGTGGAGCGGCCGGTGTGTTCGGATTTAGCTTGATGTGGCTTTCCTTTCTAAACATTTTCGTGGGCATTTTCTTTGCCTTTGTATTCATGGGGGCCCCCATTCGCAGCATGAGCAGCAACCTGGGCGCCAACACCCTGGCCTCCTTCCTGGGGGCCCGCTACCAATCCGGATTTATCACCACATTTACCGGCTTGATGATTTTCTTGTTTATGCCTGCGTATACCGGTGTTGTATTAATCGGGGGCGCCCGATTTATCCAGGGATCTCTGCAAATCGACTATAACCTCGCCCTGCTGCTGCTGGTGGTCCTGGTGGCCCTGTACGTCGGTTGGGGCGGCATGCGGGGCGTAATGTACGCCGACGCTTTCATGTGCGTCATGATGTTGATCGGCATGGTTCTTCTATTATTCACAACCTATTCCATAGTTGGCGGGGTGGTTGCCGGCCACCAGGCCCTCACCGATTTAGCAAACAAAGTACCGGAAAAAATGGCCGCGGCCGGACACCTTGGATGGACATCCATGCCGGCCGGAGGTTCACCCTACTGGTGGGTGGTGGTCAGTACCATCGTTATGGGGGTGGGCATCGGCGTTCTGGCCCAGCCGCAATTGGCCCTGCGGTTTATGACGGTGCCGAGCAAGATGGCTTTAAACCGGGCTGTTGTCACCGGCGGCATTTGCATATTCTTTTTCACCGGCACGGCTTTCATGGTCGGTCCCCTGAGCAACGTGTTTTTCCATGAAACCACCGGCAAAATCGCCATAGCCGCGGCCCAAGGCAACATTGACCTGATCATACCAACATTTATCAACGCCATGATGCCCCAAGCCTACATTTACCTGTTTATGATTACGCTCATTTCCGCCTGTCTCACAACGATGCTGGGTTTGATACACGTGCAAAGCATTGCCTTCTCCCGCGACATGCTGCCCAAATGGGGATTTAAAACCACCAGGAGCCCGCTGTTCTATTCCCGCATTGGCGTGGTTATCGGCGCCACCGCCGCTGTGGTCATGGCCTATATCCTGCCCATCAGCATCATTGCCCGGGCTACCGCTTTCTGGTTCGGCATCTGCGCCGCCGGCATTTTGCCGGCCCTTTTGGGAGCCATTTTCTGGCGCCGGGCGACCAAAAAAGCCGCCATTTGGAGTGTGGCCCTGGGCTACGGGGTATCCATATTAGGATTTGTTTTCCTGCATGCCGCTGAATCAAAGCCCTTGGGCATCAGTAAATTACTATTCGGCAAGGACGCCCTTTTACCCTATCCCTGGACTGTTGTGGACCCGCTTTTTTACAGCATCACCATATCCACCATTGCACTGATCGCCATCAGCTATTTCACTCCGCAATTCTCCAAGGATCATATTGACAAATGCTTTTCCGGCGTGGGTCGGCAAAGCAGCTCGTCCGGCAAAGAAATGAAGGCGTAAGATAGCTGAAAGGAGATATTG
>JAKSCU010000202.1 GCA_022360435.1 Bacillota bacterium | reverse complement strand
GGCGGGCGCTGCCGGCACGGGCGGGCGCTTTGCTATTGTTCCCGGTGACGCTGAACAGTCATTATTAGTACAACGCATGCGGTCGACAGACGCGGCGCTGATGATGCCGGAGCGCGGCCGCAGCCTGATTGATACCGAGGGGCTCATGCTGATCAGTCAGTGGATTAATACGATGCACGGAACCTGCGCGCCGCGGGTCGCTATTCAGTGAATTGAACAATAATCGCTTAAGGGAGTAACACTATGAATGATAACAATAAGGCCGGACGCTGTAGCTATATTTTGCTGCTGATTGTTTTATCGATACTGCCGGCAGCGGTATTGGCCGGGGATACCTCCGGTAAATGGAGCGGGGCCCACGGCGGTTGCCCCGACGATGGTTGCGGTAAAGGCGGGTCGGGGGCGGACAACGGTGTCGGTAATCCGATTCATATGGGCACCGGTAATAAGTTTCAGGAAGTGCCGGTCTGGGAATCCGGTGGCGCGTTCCCGTTAGCCTTCAAATGGTTTTACAACAGCCGTCTGCGGCCCGATACCAATACTACGTTTTTCCGCGGTGGGTGGACACACAGTTATAGCGAAAGAATAACGGAGAGCCAAGTATCGGGTGCGCTGCACGTTTTTGTTCACCAGGACAGCGGACGCATTGTCGACTTTAAAGAACAGCCGCCGAACAGCGGCGCGTTCGTCGGCGATGAGAAAAATGAATCGGCGGCGCTGTACGGCAAGCTGCGCAGGGAAGGCAGTGGAGTCAATGCTCACTACGTGTTTACCAGCCCTGACGATATCGATTATATCTTTGATCCGTCCGGCAAGCTCAGTGCGGTCGAAAACCGTAGCAACGGCTTTCGGCACGAACTCGCCTATGTGTATACGCCCAACACCACTATTTTGGAGCGCATCGATGTTACCCATGGCAATGGTCAAACCATCAACCTGAACTTCCAGGCCGGTGGCACAGAGTTGGCCAGTGTCACCGTGGCCGGCGGTGAAACATACACGT
>JAKSCU010000423.1 GCA_022360435.1 Bacillota bacterium | reverse complement strand
GATTGCAATGTAGACGATTATGAAAATCTTACATGGGTCAACAAAATTGATATTGATGAGGTTCAATCCTATGATGGTAGAAGTAAGTTAAATGATTGGAAGCCTCTTGCTGTTAAAAGAATGTATAATAGAGAATATAGTAATACTCCTGGTTTGTCATCACACATACCAGTTTTTGATGACAGAAGTGTAGAGGTAGTTAAAGAATTACTAAATGGACATGCTGAGATATTACCATTAGCATGTTCCGATGGTGAGTTTTATGCAATTAATGTTACAGAGGTTCTTGATTGCATTGACTATGAGAAATAAAAGTATAAGACTTTTAGAGATGGTAAAAGGATAATGAGGTTTTTAAAGTATGAATTTAAAGAGCAGAGACTAAAAGGTAAACATATCTTTAAGATTATTGATGAACCTTTAAGAAGACCTTTTGTATCCGATGTATTTAGACAGAAAATTATAGACAATAAACTCACAGGATTTGTGTTTGAACTCGCATGGGATAATGAAGTATAATTGGTAGCGAGTTAGAAACAGCTTTAGTGGTCTATGGAATTATCATGTTAAAGCCTTGATGGAGCAAACTCTATCGGGCTTTTTCTTTGCTCATTTATTTATGGCACTACATGAATGTAAGAATATAGGGTAAAGCTTACATTCATGTAAACTACACAGAGTCAAGGGGACGTTTTGTTTGACTTCCAAATTAACAAAACTCATATTCAAATGATTCTTCTTAGGGAATGAATAATCTTTGAAATAAAGAAATAAAACTTTGACTAAGAAATAAGCAACATGCATAATAACTAAATTTAACTATATATAACAATTTTTTAAGTTTTAAGGTTGCTTCTTCGTCCAAACCTGTAGCTTTAGCTATGTCGGAGATACTGAGGCCCATAGCAATCAGCTTCCTTGCTGTACTGCGCTTTTCTTTTTCAATGCCAATCTGTTCTCCTTCTGCCTTTGCACCTTCCAATCTTGATATTTCATCTCTAACAAGCTTTTCACGGT
>JAKSCU010000383.1 GCA_022360435.1 Bacillota bacterium | reverse complement strand
TTGGCCGCGACCCACTCCTTCGTGGCCTGTCGATTTTTAGCGATCAGGGGCTCGGATAACCTGTTCACGTATTTTTCTTCGAACAGGACCGCCAGTCTTGTTGAACTCAGACTTATACCGATATTATCGTAATGCTTCCTGATCCAACTGCTGGCCCGGCCCGCGATGGACAACGTTAAGACATTTGAAACAAGGGCGAAGAGGCTCTTGAAAAAGCTGAAATTGCGCTCCTTGATAACGTCCTCTTGCATGGCACCGGCAGCATGCGTCACCTCTTTTTCGCTGGGCATGAGGACTGGCGAGCCCAGTTCCTGAAGAACGCTTTGCGACATGGCGGTTCGACGCGATTCGCGCAAGTCGATCTTCTCACGGACGGCGCCGTTATATTCATTGCACCATTCCTGGAACTGCGACTTTAGCGGCTCACTGTCAATGCCGTCCTGCTTGCACCACCGGGTGATTTCATCGAGCCCTTTCGCGATCCCTTGATCGGTGAGCAACTTGAGCTGTTCCCTGTTGCGTTCGCTTTGGTCGACAGCTTTTGCAATCATGGCCCTGGTGCTTTCGTTCCGATCGCGGCGGCCCCTTTGAGGCCCGGCCAATTCGTGGGTGGCCTCATGCTGCTTAATTGAAGTATTGCTGGCCGCGCTGAACGCACTGTCGAGAATAAACGATTTGCGCGCATTTTGGGCCGTATTGCCAACAAGCCCCACGAAATACTCCTTCCACAGCTCGAGCCGCTCGTTAACGGTCAAATTGTCATAGGGGTTCGGACCAACCCAGTGTCTGCCGCGCTTTTTCGGGTATGTGAACGCCGGGCTGATATACCCGTTGTCCCGCATTTTTTTGCGGAAAAATCTACGCGCCATGTACAGGTCTAGGTGGACGCGCTCATTCAACTTGTGAAGAGTACTCCTCGGGTCGATCTGCCGCTTCGCGCGGAATTTCTCATCGAAGCCGCGAATCCGATTCATAGCGCTGTGGTAGCGATTATACTGATAAACCTCGTCCTGGGTCGCCAACTCTTCCCTGCCTTTCCTGTCGCCCCTCAGCGACCGCGTGTTATGCGCAAAATTGGCCAGCTTATTGAACTTCAGGTCCTGGTCGCCGTCGGCATTCGGGTCCTGACTGTTGTTATCCCCGGGCGCCTCGAAATACCGCTCAACGCCGTAGGGCTTGTCATA
>JAKSCU010000342.1 GCA_022360435.1 Bacillota bacterium | reverse complement strand
ATAAGGAATTGAGGGAGCTTGTTTCAATTCCATTCTGGTAGGATTTAAACTTATTAAGGCAAAGTTCAAGGCATATTATTTTCAAGTGTTTCAATTCCATTCTGGTAGGATTTAAACAAATTCTTGCATCCAGTCCTTATCCTTGCCTATTTCGTTTCAATTCCATTCTGGTAGGATTTAAACTTTATGTCACCCTTGTTCGGTCGCATTTTTGTAAGTTTCAATTCCATTCTGGTAGGATTTAAACTAGAGCCAAACATCATTTGTCTTCCAGTCATATATGTTTCAATTCCATTCTGGTAGGATTTAAACATGCAACCACATCAAGTCTTGCAGATTCATAATTTACATGTTTCAATTCCATTCTGGTAGGATTTAAACCATCCTAGTAAGCTTGCAAAAGAAGAATTAATTGAATAGTTTCAATTCCATTCTGGTAGGATTTAAACAGAGCGCAGAGACTATGGTTTCTATGTCACAGCTTAGTTTCAATTCCATTCTGGTAGGATTTAAACCCAGCGCATAAATGCTTAAAAAGCCCTTAAAACAAGGGGCTATTTAATCAAATTCCACCAGTTTTGTCGTCGACCCCTCACGGTGTAAAAACCCCGGGAGGTCGACGACTTCACTAATACCAATGCTTTGAAGCCGTTTTTTGGTGATTTTATTGAAACTTATCTATAATATTTTTATTCAGTTTTCAAGGGTCGACGACTTACAGTATATTCTCTGGGCTCTTTTTTCCTGCCCAATTATTGATTTTCCAAGCTATCCACAGACTTCTTTGTACAAAACATACTTTTAATTTAACTTATTCTTCAATTTCTTAATATCATCTTCACTTAATCCTGTGACCTTGCAAATTGTTTCTATTTCTGTTCCCATTGAAAGAAGATTTCTTGCTACTTCCATCTTCCCCTCTTGTTTTCCTTTAATTTCACTTTCCATAATAGCTTCTTTTAAAGTCTTTTCCATGTTATATACCATGCTTTCCGCCTCCTCACTGCTTTCAATCAATCTCGTTACATCTTCTTTAATGCCTTCCGGAAGTCCTCTTACTAAAATGTTTACCATCCATGTCTTGAGCATTTGGAACTGCTCCTGCGTAAGCTTCCTAGACACCCCTAATAGCTCCTTTATTCTCCTTTGCAGCTCATGTATATCAGTTTTCTGGTCCAGTAAGAATACCGAGCCTATAAGGTTTGAAAGTTCCAAAAGTCTCTTCTTGCTTATCCTGTTTACATCTACAAGTATATATTTAAAATCCGGTACATAATCTCTGAACAACTCGTATCCGTCCAGTGTTTCTCTGTATCTCCTGCATGCACTCCATTTCCCTTCACCATTATACAACACTACCGGTACTACCACAGGAAGCCTGAACACTTTCCTTTCAGCCTCTCCCTTCTTCATGTTCTTTAATATGTCCCTCCAGATTTCTATCATATACAGCAAAAGCCTGTATGGTATCTGGAAATCTACCGTAGACTGAAGCTCCATCAGTATATAAAATATCACCTCTTTATCCTTTACCTTTACCCTGTATACAAGGTCAGCTTCCTTACCGCTAAAGTCCTGCAGAATATATGATTTGTCTATACAAATCACACTGCTCTCATCTATCATTTCCACCCAGCCCTGTTTTATGAAGCTTCTTAAAAGCTCCATAAATACCTTCTTGCTTGACAAAAGATATTTATACCCTTTATCGTGCATATTGTACAGGCTGTCATCGTTTTTACCTGGTACCTGACTTTTTTTACTTTTCATTCCTTAACTCCTTTGCTCAATCATATTTTACCACAAATCCAGTAAAATAGAAATTTAAGTAAAACAAACCTCCCTTTTTATAAGCCGATTTCTACTACCCTTAAGAATGAGTCTGGTGATACCTAAACCCCAAAAGCTGCAGCAGAAACAGCAAATATGTTTAAATTTGAATTCCATTCTGGTAAGATTTAAACAAACAGATTAATGGGTATGCAGAAGACATTGAATAGTTTCAATTCCATTCTGGTAAGATTTAAACTAGCTTCAATTGCAAGCCCAAATGACATACCATCTATGTTTCAATTCCATTCTGGTAAGATTTAAACCTATGCCACCCAAGGCTTCAATGTCCGACACATCGACGTTTCAATTCCATTCTGGTAAGATTTAAACAAGGCCGTTAATAGTAATTTGATCGCCCACCTGTACGGGTTTCAATTCCATTCTGGTAAGATT
>JAKSCU010000139.1 GCA_022360435.1 Bacillota bacterium | reverse complement strand
GCTCAGCCACTTGGTGAACTGCCGCGCGGCGAACTGCGTCATTGACGCCGCAGGCTGACTCGCCTGCTCGCCTTTGCGAAATGTGAAGCTTGGGTCGTACAAAGGTGTGGGGAAGGAAACCGCATCGACAGCATTCTCACCATCGGCCTTCGCGGCCTCACCCTCATGCGCAAACGTTTGCTGATTAGGGTAGCGTTCATACTGCCTCATGAACGCTTTGTACTGCTGCCAGGTGACTTCGGTCTTCATCATCCACATCGGCTCGACACGGATGGTTACGCGCGGGCCTTCATCGGCCTGCCGCCCCGCTTCGTCATCTGGCGAACCCATCTCAAATACCCCCCCGGGAATGGGGATAAACTCGATCGTGATCGGCTCAAATCCCTCGAACTGGAGTGTTTCGGTGTAAGGCTTCATGTTCTCGGGTAGCGGATCGATTCGCCACTCCGCGGAAGCAACATTCACCGCGCCGGGGAACACGAAAAAGAACAACAAGATTGCAGCGATTCGGTATATCATCATGGGCATGCCTCAACTGTTCTTAAGCCGATGGCGTTTCTTCGGGGTTGGTACGTTCCGCGGCGTGGCAACGTTCGCGGCCGTGACGGCGGTGATCTGCAGCGCACTCGGCTGCGCAGGCAGATCGTCGGGGGACGTTATCAACGAGGCCCCAGCGTTGCAGCGCTACGAATTCGCTCAGCAACACATGGGCACGACGTTTCGCATCGTGCTCTACGCTTCGGATGAGGCAATCGCCGCAACCGCAGCCGAGGCTGCATTTGCTCGCGTGGAGGCGCTCAACCAATCGTTCAGCGACTATTTGCCGGGCAGCGAGATCAACGCGCTGGCGTCGGTTGCAGGCGAGGTCGGACCTGTGTGGGTGACCGATGATCTGTGGCGGGTACTTGATCAATCGCAATACTGGGCCGAGCAAACCGACGGTGCGTTCGATGTGACGATCGGCCCAGCGGTGAAGCTTTGGCGACGGGCGCGACGCCAGCGCGAACTGCCAAGCAATGAACTTCTCGAGGAAGCGCTTGCGAAGGTGGACCACGAAGGATTGTTGATTGACGTGGAGCAGCCGCGCGTTGAGCTCAAGCATCCGGGCATGCGGCTCGATCTTGGCGGCATCGGCAAGGGTTACGCCGCGCAAAGAGCGCTTCGCGCGCTTGCCGAACATGGCATCACGCAAGCGC
>JAKSCU010000495.1 GCA_022360435.1 Bacillota bacterium | reverse complement strand
TTCCGCCGCCCGGGAAAAGTTTTTTTTTCCGCCACGGTGATAAAAATTAACAGTTGGTTGTCCAGCATGTTCTTTGTCTCCTCGCGTGTGACAGTTTTTTTGTGTTATAAACCAAGAACATTCCGAGCGGTGACACTCATAAGACGGGGACATTCCCCGAAGGAGTGTGTCCCCTTTCCTCTACAATTTTCACTTTTATTATAGTATATCCTTATAATAATTTCTACCTTGCAGTTTATCCCGCTTGGTAGAGCCGGCTCCAGGTGCGGTTAAGCCCGGGGGTTCCAATGAATAAACAGGCTAATAGTGATGCTTCTATTGTTCAATGTCGGGAGGAATAACTATTCTAATTATCCTATCTCCAGCAGGATTTAATACCTCAAGCACCAAAACGGGGACTACTGTATCCAAAATAGCCCTTGCAAACAGGTTGGGGCAGGATATAAGCTATTTAATATTCACCCGACAATTGGGGGTAAAGCAGTAAACCAGGGAAGCGGCTCATCCAGGGCATTCGGTTTTGGATATCCACCTTGGGAAGCCTTTCAAAAAGATACCGAGGATAATTGAATGGATTTAGGCCATTTTCTTTAACTGTTTCAATAATGATGTAGATGGTTGCACTGGCCTAGAAATTATATAAGATTTAAGGATTTCAATTGTTGAAGGTTATCTTCGTCTTGAGAGTTGAGCATAGCGACAATGAGATTTCTGCGGAAGATATGATAGTCAATACCAACTAAGCCATATCCCAAGTACTTATTAAATTCTTCTTCTGACAGTTTGATCAAGTTGGACATCTTGAAAAAGTCATTTAAATTACCAAAGCGTTCATGTGAAGACCACTTATAATTGGACTTAACAGGAGCATTTGCCAGTTTTTTATTCCAGGGACAAACTACTTGGCATAAGTCACATTCCATGATCATGTTTCCCATTGCTTTTTTTGTTTGTGCGGAAAGTTCCGCACCTTCCAGTAAACTTGACAGGCATCTGGAAACATTTAGTTTATAAGGTTCTTTTAATGCATCTACAGGGCAGGCCTTTTGACACGCCTCACAGTTCCCACAGCCATCTCTTTCAGGTTTAACATTATCAAGTTCAAAAGAAGCATCTGTAATAATGCCTCCTAAAGCTATAAAGCTTCCATATCCTTTTGTGATCAGCAGAGTGTTTTTACCTTGCCAGCCAAAACCAGCACGGACTGCAGCAAGCTTTAATGGTAGGATATAACTGTCGGGATAGCCACCACATTGTAGCGCTGAATATCCTTCATTCTTAAGTAGGGACACCAGCACATCAAGGGGTTCTACCACATCAAAATAGAAGTTTGAGAGTATCAGCCTGCTCAATTGACCTATATGAGGGTCCCTGGCATTTGGCATCTCAAACTCGCCAATGTAAATTCCACAAATAATTAGTGTTTGAGCAGACGGAAGCAGTTGATGTGGATCACGCCTTGTAGAGTCTAAGAGGGGATTATCAAATGGCTCGGGACTTGTAAATTTAATTACATCAACCCCTTTATTAAGAGCCAGCTCTTTAATCCTTGCTTGCAAATCTATTTTCTTCCACCTCCAATTATACTTATTACTTACCAAGTGTTCTCCACTTCCAGCATACCCTATAAGATTTTACTATTCTAGTGCCAGCTCAGGCAGTGAGCAGAGTCAGGCTTATATAATTTGATAAAGTTAGGGTTTGAATTCCTCATAGGTATTCTATGAACCTCACCCGATAAAAGAAACCCACCCGTGGCCGGTGAGTTTCAATCCCTTATAGGTAGTCTATGAACAAGGCAAAAATCACAACCGCTCGGACATTTTACCGATGTTTCAATTCCTTATAGGTAGTCTATGAACTTTGATCTGATTCTATTGGCGTTGTAGTAGGCATCTCATGTTTCAATTCCTTATAGGTAGTCTATGAACCCCCGCCCCGAAAGGAGGATAAAGAGTGTTCAAAATGTTTCAATTCCTTATAGGTAGTCTATGAACCTCCGGAACCATCCCTTTCACCGTAGGAAAAAGAATGTTTCAATTCCTTATAGGTAGTCTATGAACTGTCCAGCGCCTCGGCCTTGAAAATTATTCTGTCGTGTTTCAATTCCTTATAGGTAGTCTATGAACTTCTTATACCGCATTACACTTTGCACAACTGCTTCGGTTTCAATTCCTTATAGGTAGTCTATGAACGAGTACATTCAGCATTTGGATGGACCGGCCAAGAAAGGGTTTCAATTCCTTATAGGTAGTCTATGAACCTAAATCACCGTTACCCGCTGCCATCCGCGTAAAATTGTTTCAATTCCTTATAGGTAGTCTATGAACAGTCAGGGTGATAATAAAAGGAATTGACAAGAAGAAGTTTCAATTCCTTATAGGTAGTCTATGAACCAAAGATTATGTGACACAAAGGAGATGAGTGAGTGGTTTCAATTCCTTATAGGTAGTCTATGAACCCGTTTGAAGCCACAAAAAATAAGTATTTTCTTATACATAAAGATTTGCAGATATAGCACTGTAATATTGTGTTCCAAATAGCCGAAATCCGCTTATAAAGCTTTTTTCCCGGATTGACGGGCGGTTATATTAATCCGTCGACCCCCGGGGGTTTTTACGTTATTGGAGGTCGACGGAAAGTCTTTGTGTTAGTGCTTAGCTCCACATTACACTTACATCATATACCAAAATTATGAATATGTCTATAAACCTGACTTTGACGGCATAAAAAAGTAAAAATATGCCGCAGCCCTTGCAAATAAAAGGGTTGCAGCTCGACAACACACCAGTGGTTCTTTTCAATATTGCTGCCAAACCAACGCCTAACGCCAACAAGCCACCCCACTTTTTGGGTCAACCCGGCTCCCACAAGCAGGGCCACCAGCCCGATGATTAGCGGTACACATCACGCCATACATAGACTCAATCATAATTTACTTCCTTATTCGATTTAGCACCGTTGCAAACTCTCCCCAGTTCACCACTTGCTCCGGCTTCCGGGGAGTATTGATAATTCCATCCTTAAGCAGCAAGTCAATTTCCGCCTGCGGGTCCCAGACCGGCGCCGGGCCATACCGGATGCCCAGGTATTCTGCAATGCCCATCATGATGCCCACCGCTATCCTGCCAATGGTCTCCGGATGGGAAACAAACTCGGCCTCCGCAGGGTCGCCGCCAATGAAACCGGCCTCAACCAGGACCGCCGGCATGACAGTGTGCCGGAGGACATAGAATCTGGCTGGCTTAACCCCCCGGTCGTGCAGGTCGGTGTTCCTAATCAGGGCCGTTTGAACCGCTTGAGCAAGCTTTTCCCCCTCAACAGAAAAATGGTCTCCGATGCCGTAGTAATACGTTTCTGCGCCGTAGCCCCGCCGCTGCACGTCTGCGTTTTGGTGAATGCTCACGAATAGTTCCGCGCCGGCGGCGTTGGCAAACTCCACCCTGGCCGCCAGGTCCTCCAGTTGAGCATCCCCCAGGTGCTTGTCTTCCAGCCTGGTGTAGGCTAACTGTACGCCCGGCAAATTGGGTTCCTTGCCGTGGATAGCCCGGGCGATAGACAGAGTGTTATCTTTTTCTAGGTGTCGGCCGTCTTCACTAACGGCCCCTGGGAACTTACCACCATGACCAGGGTCAATACAAATTTTCACAGCATCACCCCTTTATCAGTACGTTTTTCGGCGTACCCAGTCACCTGACACCCAGTGCTTCACCAACATCCCGTAGGGCCAAATAGGTGCGCTTTTTATTTATATACGGGGCCGTGTGCCCCATATATTCCACTTCATCGCGCCAGTATTTCTTGCTCCCCACCTCATCAATGGCCGGCCTCTCCAGCGCCAAGTCCCCGTCCGCAAACCGGGTAAAACTAAACACGCCATAACCAAACTCCCGATCTCGACCGGGGGCACCCAAATCCTCGGCGTCGTAATGCATGTACCAGCGCAACATACCGGGCGGTGTCCTTTTGCCATGCCGCCGCACCTACCAGGCCTGTAGCAATGCGCCGTCCCCGACAATCACCTGGGTAGCCATGTTGGTGCCGCTGAGTACCCGATGTCCCCCCCTTGCCCGGGCATAAAAAAGACGCCTTGCGGCGCTTCAATTTTCTTTAGGAGTCTCTTCTTTTTTTGACTCTGCCTCTTCCATTAACCCGTCAATTTTGTTCTTATCCTTAATGTTTAACGCCTTTTTTATTACTTTTAAGTCTTTTAGAATTTCTCCAGTTCTTACAGCTGCCAGTATTGAACAAATAAATATGGTTATAACAATTATCAGACTAATTAAATCCATAAAAACCTCCAAGCTTTTCAACTTATTTCTGTGACAGGCACAAAAAAACCGCCCGACATTATTGATTGGGCCACTTCCTTATTTGTTTCTACTCCTCATAGGTAGGCTATAAACAATTTGCAGCTTCCTGGAAAACCAAGACCTAACGATGTTTCAATTCCTCATAGGTAGACTACAAACTCCTATGCCTTTCTTTTCACACCCAGGGAACCCGAGTTTCAATTCCTCATAGGTAGACTACAAACTCCGGATGTCATCCCGAACCATGTCCACGCCTTCAAGTTTCAATTCCTCATAGGTAGACTACAAACATCGTATATAACCCCGGTATAAACGTGGATATCGCGTTTCAATTCCTCATAGGTAGACTACAAACACCGTGCTGGATAAGGTGAAGGTGTTGCCTTATTTGAGTTTCAATTCCTCATAGGTAGACTACAAACTCAAGCCCCTGCCGCCACATGACGTACTCACGCACGGGTTTCAATTCCTCATAGGTAGACTACAAACATGTTATAACTTTGAGCGACGAATACGAGGAAGTTGTGTTTCAATTCCTCATAGGTAGACTACAAACGGGGAAATAGCTGATCCCAAGGGCGTTTTCGAGGCGAGTTTCAATTCCTCATAGGTAGACTACAAACAGGGACATGACCGCCGAGGAGAACGACCAGTTTGAGTTTCAATTCCTCATAGGTAGACTACAAACCCGTTGAAAGTCCCTAAAAAAAAGCATTTCATTATAAATGATCAGTGGTAAATATGACAATGTCATATTACAGATCAGAGGCCCAAAGTCCTGTGTTTCAAGCTTTTTCCCATATTGCCGGCGTCTATGTCACGCCGTCGACCCCCCAGGTTTTTTGCGCTATTGGGGGTCGACGGAAACTTTGACCACGCACTTTACACTTACATAATATACTAAAATTAGCAACATGTCTAATCATTTGTTACCCGAGAAAACCCCATCACCCTGGTTGCTTCCTCGGTCAGCTCCGACATGTCCCGGAGCAGCTCCAACGGGCTAAATACAGTATCTTTGATTCTGTTTTTCCAATCTTTTCGGAGAAGCTGTTTAATATTTTTCTGCAGGTAATCCCGGTCACCGACACAAACACGTTGTGCGCGCCACCGAATTGATACGGAATAATCAACATGACGCGGAAACGATTTGCACCAAAAAGCAAAAACTAAAAGCTCCGGTTTCCCGGAGCCCTTAATTTTACTGGTGGGTACAGTAGGATTTGAACCTACGGCCCCTTCCGTGTCAAGGAAGTGCTCTCCCCCTGAGCTATGCACCCATATTGTGGCGAGCCAACAACAGGATAATAAAAAACGCTCACTTATATCAAGCTCAATTATGCCTGATGACAGGCACAATGTCAAGTGCCGGCTCACGGCATTCCAGGAAACCACAAGATTGAACTCTTAAAAAAAAAACAATAAATTAAATATACCAACTTGTTCAGGCAAACACCGGGCCAAAACCCACCGGCAAAGGTGCAGCGGCTACGCGCCGCGCCTTTGCCACCGGTTTCATTTGGAAATCCAGTACATAAACCGTTTTAAAGGAGACCTGGGCTGCACTTCCCGAACCGCCACCAGGGGTGCCCTGATCAACCGATAACCGTTGACGCTGAACTCGGCATGACCCACCAACTGCCCTTCCCGCACCGGCGCTGGAAGTGATTTTTCCATATTAAGCTTGAGCCTGATGTCTTTCAACTGGTCCCGAGCCATGTTGACCCGCACCGGGTCGGCGACAGTCACCGGCACAAAGGATTGCCTGCCTTCCTCCACCCGCACCCGGGCCAGCTCGCCACCGGCCGGGAAAATCACCACCGAACGCACCTCCCCAAAACCGTATTCCAGCAGTTTGGCCGCCTCGCGGTAACGGTCTCCCCCGGCGTGCAACACCACCGCAATCAGCCGCCTTTCATCCCTGGTGGCGGAAGCAATCAAACACTTCCCGGCCCGGGACGTGCTGCCTGTTTTAACGCCGTCTATACCCGACACCCGGTCGGAAGTAAGCAGGCGATTGGTGTTGGAAATCTCAGCTTCCCGGTCCGGCGGATTTATCCACTTGACCACCGCCTCGGTGGTGGAAACCAGTTCATTTATTTTTGGTTTTTCCAGCGCATAACGGGTTATCAAACCCAGGTCGTAGGCCGTCGAGTAGTGCCCGGGGTCATAGTAACCATTGGTGTTTACATACCTGGAGTCCCGGGCGCCCAGCAAAAAGGCCTTTCTGTTCATCTGGTATATAAAAGCATCGTGGTTGCCGCCCACATGCTGGGCGATAGCTACCGTGGAATCGTTGGCGGATATAACCAAAGCCGCTTTTAGCAAATTTTCCAGATCGATAAGATCACCTTCGTTCAACCCGATGGTGGAACCAACGGAAACCGAAGCGGCAAGTTTTTTCACCTCCACAACTTCCGCCAGCCCGCCGTTTTCCATGGCAATGACGGCAGTCATCAGCTTGGTCAAGCTGGCCGGAGATCTATGCCGGTCGGCGTCCTGCGCGTAATACACCTGCCCGGTTTTAGCGTCTATGAGAATGGCGGCCCGGGCATTGACGCGAAAATCGCCGGCCTCGGCTGGAGCGGCGCCAGCCAAGGCCACCACCGCCAATACCATACATCCCGTAACAACCCGTAAAATATAAAGCCGCACACTGCCCATCCTTTCTGGAATTATTTTCATTTTTAAAATTAATCTTCCATAACATACCGCCGGGGCCAGGGAAATACTACTAATAATAAATCTTGATTTATAAAGAGGTGAAGGTTGTGCGTATTTACCTGCTGAGCACAAGAAAGATTAGGCGCAATTTCCTATTGGGCACGCTGGTTGTTTTAACCACCGCCCTTTTTATGGTGATGGTGCAGCAAAACGCCGTCCCGGCCGGGGTGACGCCCAAACCGCACGCCATCTACAAGGCGCAAACCGAAGAGAAAGTGGCGGCCCTTACCTTCGACATTAGCTGGGGCACCAAGGTTCCAGGCCCGATAATGGACATCCTGCAAGAGAAAAATGTCAAGTCCACTTTCTTTTTAAGCGGCCCCTGGGTAAAAAAGCATCCTGAATTCCCCAAACGACTAGTGGCCGAAGGGCACGAGATCGCCAGCCACGGCAACGAGCACGTCAATTACAGCGAATACAGCAGGGAATGGATTAAAAATGATATTTTGACCGCCCACCAAGCTATCAAAGAAGTTACCGGGGTCGAACCCACTCTTATCCGCACCCCCAACGGCGATTGGAACGATATGGTGCTTGAAACCGCACAGGAAAACGGGTACAAGGTAATTCAGTGGAGCAACGATTCCCTGGACTGGAAAAAAGATCGCTCCGTGGACCAAATTATCAACCGGGTGCTGGAAAAAGCCCACCCCGGCGCCATCATCCTGATGCATGCCAGCGACACATGTGATCGCACACCTGCGGCCCTGCCGGCGGTAATTAACGGCCTGCGGGAAAAGGGCTATAAATTGGTTACCGTTTCAGAACTGCTTGAATACGGACCCGGCGTGATTGACTAAAAGTATTATGGGGCAAAGAGGAATAAAAAATGCGAAGGAGACCGTGTTTTTCTCCTTCGCATTTTTTATTTTTTGTACTTTAAGAAAAGTATACCCGGCCATGTCTATGGCCCAATTAAGGAGTAAAGTATTAAAAAGCACGCGCAAAGGGAACTTAATGGGCGAGCTTTTTTTATTGGCATTACGGCGTAATATTGTTTATTTCCCCAGGACGGCCAGGCCCGGAGATGGTTCGCAACTCCGGCGGCGCTGCGGGCTTAGCCGTCCAATTGCAGGGTGCGGCGAATGCTGCTGTAATTATTCGAAACAGCCGACGCCGAAACGTTAAACATGTGCGCCAGTTCATTCTGGCTGACCTTGCCGTTGCCTTGGGATTTGGCCAGGGTGTATATTACGGCCGCCGCCCACGCACCGGGCTTTTTACAGCTGGGGCGGGCCAGGTTTTTAAAACGCTGCCAAATCTCCATGGCGCTGTTTACATGTTGCTTACGGTAGCCCATCTTGCTCAGCCCGTCGCGTATCAGTTCCGATACCCCTCCGTCGCCGGCCGGGACGGACCCGGTTTCAAATTGGCTGGTACTTAATATGCGCCACATACTGGGCAAGTCCAGATGAGGCTCACCGTCGTCGTTTTCCACCTTCTCCAGGGCCTTCAAAAGCTTGTGCAGCTTTTCCCGCCCCGACCTTGTCTTGTAAGCCTCCAGCGGGGTTTTACCATTCAGCAGATCCATGGGTTCGTTTATCCAACGCTCGTAAAAATAATTCAAGAATAATTCGGACGTAGACCGGTCGGTGTCGGCCAATCCTTCCATTGCCAGTATTTCCCCGGCTTCGGTATTACCCTCGGGCAGGTCCCAAAGAAAACTGGTTTCAATAATCATTGCGTTCAATACATGCGCCCTGTCCCGCAAATAAGTGTTCCAGCTGCCCCGCCGGCTGTATTTGCTCCAGTAAAGCTCGGCGTCAACCTTGATCCGGTCCAGCACGTAATCTTTGCAGTAGCCTGGCAAAACCAGCCCCCCGGTGGAAAACTCCTGCTCCCCGCCCAGGGGAAGCACGCGGATAAACAGAAGCTGGCCCGGCTCCAACTCACAGGCCACATGACGGTCCCTAACCGTGGTTTCCTTAACCCGAATAAGGTCACGCAACTCGATATTACCGTGCTCATCCACCCGCAGCACCTGATAAACCGAGCTCCTGGTCCGTCTCCACTTTTCCAGCAGGTACTCCTCATCACCGGTAAGCCCGGCGGTCATGGCAAAATAATTCAGCACCGAACGACCGCGGATGCGATAATCAAAAATAAACCACTCGGCAAAACGCTCCAGCAAAAAGTCGTCTTTTTCGTCAACCATTTCTGGGTCTATGACGCTAAAATATGTTACCCGGGCTGTTTCCAATTCGTCAAGAAACACGTCACTGTCGGCAAATTCGGCCAACTTTCTGCGAATATGCTGTCCCGTACGCCAACGACGATATTGGTTGATATCAATTACATTGCTTTTTATGTCACAGCATGAACACTTTTTTTTGCCATTGCCACGCAGGCACTGTTTATCGGTCATGGGGAGCACCTCCTTCCGGCATGTAACCGGCCACCATTATGTCGCGCCAAATGATTTCCGCGCATCTAAATCTGCCTCTGTATTTTATAATTGTTTCCATCCTTAATAACATTAATATTCAACTGTTTACATAAATCCACAGCCAGGTAGCTGATTTCATCCTGGAAGATAATTGCCGGACTTCCCGGCCCATCCCCTGTGTTAAAAGACATTTCCCTGTCGCCATCCATAACGCTTATCAAGTCTTCATGCCAGTAAACCTGATACAGCATGGATTCCAAAACCGGGCGCAGGGGCAGGTATTCCCTGCCTTCCCTTTCCAGCACATTGATGACCAGGCCGGTTTCCCTCCCGTTCAGCAACGCCTCGCCGCCAGCCGTGAAACTTAGGTCGGGGTCATCATCCGGGTTCAGCAACTGCCAAGCTACCTCTTTTTGTAAGGCGTGGTAAAGCACCTGGTGGTCGGGCTGCAGACCTACGTCGCTAATGCGGCTGCCCGCCGGAGTCAGGTACTCGGCTACCGTTATCTTCACCGCCCCGCCGGTACTGAGGGGAAACATCGTCTGCACCACGCCCTTGCCGTAAGTTGCAGCGCCAACCAGCGTGGCCAAACCATGGTCCCTCAAGGCCCTCTGACTTCTGCAGAGATCTGAGGATCTACCAGTGTGTCTGGCCTGGTAGCTGAGGTGAGTTCGAGCAATTAGTGTCATAGATCAAAGATGGTTACAGGCAAATTCCCAAAAGGCTGTCATCTAAGTGTCCATCTCTCGTGTAAGATCAAGATAGTCACAGGCATGCTGCACGATTTCATGAATGGCTGCGTTGTCTGCTGTGAGGTAGCTCTTGGTAATTCCGATGGCAAAGTCTTCTTCAGGAATTGTCACTCCAAAGGATCCACCCAAACCAGGATGCCCAAACCCGTAGACTCTGCTTCCGTCTCGGTTTCTGCGGAATCTGTAGAGTCTGAATCCAAGCGCATAGAGACTGGTGGGTGCTGACGCCATGAAAGCATCAAATCGATCGCTCCTTTCAATCCGAGGCGCTTGGATGGAGTCCATGATAGGGCCCAGGTCCATTAGCTTGGAATCAGAGGAGCATGTCATGGCACTGTAGAATTTGGCCAATGCTCTTGCCGACATGTGGCCATTCGCACTTGGAATGCAAGCTCGTCTGACGCTGCG
>JAKSCU010000191.1 GCA_022360435.1 Bacillota bacterium | reverse complement strand
GAAAATGACGACAACGACAGGCCCCGCACCAAGGTTACGGCCAAATTCACCTTTTCCAAGGATGTTACTCGCACGGGTGCCCTTGCGGGTACCTTAGCGATCCCGGGCGGGAGTGCCTTTGCTCGCCTATGCAGGTACAGCGTTATTTGCAGCGGCTTTCGGGGCCCATGCTGGACCGTATCGACCTGCATATAGATGTGCCTCGGCTCACCTTTAACGAACTAGAGCAAAGCCCTCCGGGGGAAAATTCCGCGGCTATTCGCCAGCGGGTGCAGCGGTCCAGGGGAATCCAGGCCGAACGTTACGGCGGCGCCCTGTGCAACGCCCGGCTCACTCCCGACCAAGTCAGAAAATACTGCCGCCTGGGCCGGGAAGCGTCGGAACTACTGCGTTCCGCCTTTGACCGGCTACAGTTGAGCGCCCGGGCCCACAACAAAATTATCAAAGTGGCGCGCACCCTGGCCGATCTGGCGGAAAGCGACGACATCAGGGTTGAGCATGTGGCTGAGGCGATTCAATACCGCAGCATGGAGAAGAAGTATTGGGAATAATGCGCACCAACCCTGCTTCATCATTCGGGGCAGTACCTAGCCGGTGCTACTCCAATGGTTTGTATTTAAAATATTGATTTTATTTATTAAATTTATAGTATAATTAATAAGGAAAAGAATATCCAAAATAACCCTAAAAGATTTCCAAACTTCACATTTTATGGTTGGCAAAAGTAGGTGTTATAAATGACTTTGATTGCTCACTTAGAAAATATAAGCCACGGTGTCGGTTTGGATTATTTCGGCGTCGCCAATCTGGCTCGGGCGATTGGTTTTATCCGCCAACAGGGCGGTGATTTACCTGCTTCATTTCCCCGGGCGGTATCGGTAGGCGTCGCCGTGCCCTACGGCCTGACCGCACCATTACTGGCTAATGATAACGACAACAGCGCCCTGATGAACTATGACTGGTATGTTTACAAGGTATGCAACCCCATGCTGGACCAGTCAACACTGCGTTTGTCGCGGGAAATTGAGAACGCCGGTTATCGCGCCATGCCGGTGGCGACTTCATTGGCCATTCAAGACAAACACTTAGCCGGTGTCTTTTCCCATAAGCTTGCCGCTCATCTGGCGGGCCTGGGCTGGATAGGCAAAAACTGCTTGTTGATCAACCCGGAGGACGGCCCGCGTGTGCGTTGGGGCACGGTGCTCACCGACGCGCCGCTGGAAACAGGCAATCTCCTGGAAAGGAACTGCGGTAAGTGTACGGAATGCGCCAAGGCCTGCCCCTCGGGAGCTATCCACGGTACGGCGTTTGACCCGGCCGAACCGCGTGTCAAGCGACTGGACGTTGATAAATGTAATGAATACCGAAACAGTCTACAATCGTCCATCGGGGCCCCCACCTGCGGCAAATGCCTGGCCGCCTGCCCGTTCGGCAGAATAAAGTAAAGTGGAGTGATATTGGTTGATTTATGTTCCAATGCTGCTGGTGCAGGAGTTGCCCATCCAATCCCTAAATGACCAAAACCCGGCCGAAGCCGAACTGGTGGCCATTGCCGTGTACGCCAATAATACCGGGGTGCCGGAAACTGTTGCCACCCGGAGAATTTTTGACGGGGAAGAACAGTTTTACTTTCCCACGGAAATAACCGCGGGGGCCGCCAAAACACGTCTTGTCTACCGCCTTAAATTGACCCAGTGGCGGGAGTTGCTGGAAACGCTGACCGGGCCGGGCGCACCCGAGGCGCTTAAACAACTGATGATTCCCATGCTTTTATACCTGCAGGGGAATTTTCCGGATTTATTTGGCGCGCTGGACTACGACCGTTCCTTGGACCCGAACATTTACGCCCGGGTGCTGCCGATGCAGTAATTGGTTGTTTATAATTACGGGGACACCTTACTTAATTATGCCGCAGCCATGCATCAGAGTTTTTTCCTGCGACGGCACTGTAATTTCATTTTGGCCACCATGTGGTTTTACTGCCCATACATTGTCTAATCCAGTAAGGCAACACTCTGTAAACATCAAGTGGTTATATATTGGCCTTTTAGCGGGTAGACTTGTTCTTCCCACACCCTGTTCAGCCGGTCCGGATCAAGCACCGGTTTTTTAAGCATTTTTTGCAACAACTTTTCCTGTGCCGGAGTGTTTGCAAAGTTTGCCATATGAGACAAGGCATAGTGGGCATAGTCCTCAACCATCAGACCCAGCATTTGATTGAGCAAGTCATCATTAATGTCATATATTTTAGCGTTTTCAAGCACCAATTGGGCATAAACAATCATGGTAAACATTTCGCCCAGGTGCAGCATGTAATCCACTTCCGAGCTTTGCTCTTCATTGGGCGGCGCCGTGGCCAGCATTTCCCGGAACAGTTCCACCAATTCCAAAAAGATACTGGCATTGGGCAGGTTCACTTCCCGATAAGCCAGGCTATAATCCGGGAATTTAATTTTGGCCAATTTACCGGTGGTTTGCCGGAACAGGTTGGCGTCATCCTGGACATCCTGTCGGCGGGGAATATCCGGATATTCAATAGGATTAAAGAAATAGTTGGCCATAAATTTTATAACCAGGGCCATATTCACGTGGGTTGTGCCCTCCAAGCGCGGAATCATGCCGATATCACGGATGGCCAATTCAAAATAAGTGTCCTGCTCAAATCCCTTGGCTGCAATGGCATCCAGCAACATGTCGACAACTTTCATGCCCTGGGTGGTAACTTTCATTTTTTGAATCGGGTTAAACAAAAGGTAGCGCCGGTCTTCCTCGGAAGAAGAGCGGAAATAATCCACCGCCCGCAGGGCGAAAAGTTTCATGGCCACTATCCGGGCATAAGATTCCACAAACAGTTTTTTAATATGGCTGAAATCTGTAACCTTTTTGTTATAAAGTGTGCGACCGGCGGCATGGTCCAAGGCTTCATAAAAGGCGTGCTCACAAATACCCACCGATGCAAAACCCAACTGAAATTTGCCGATATTGATGGTGGAAAGGGAAGAATCCCAGGCCAGGCGCCCCTCGGATGCTATGTCATCTTTGGTTACCGGGTAATCCTTGATGTTGAATTCACCGACATAAGCCGGCCGGACCCCCGAAGTCTCAATTTTTTTGACCAGTTCGTATTTTTCATGTTGCGGGTTTACCACAAAAAATACAAAGTCCCCGCTGTCGGCATGTTTGGCGAAACATGAAACCAATGCGGCTTCATTGGCGTTGCCAATGTAATATTTGCTCCCGCCGGCCAGGTAGGTGCCGTCCGTCCGGGGTTCCAGTGTCATTTCATTGGAATAAAGATCGGCGCCATGCTCTTTTTCGGACATACCAAATGCAAAAATACCGCCTTCCTTGAGCAGCCGGCCGGTTAGTTTTTTGAGCTCTTCATTATCGCCCATCCAAATTGGTCCCAAACCAAGAATACTAACCTGGTAGCAATACTGGAAAGCCAGGGAATAAAATGCCGTAATTTCAGTAAACTCACAGACCCTGGAAAGATCAAACCGCACCCCGGGATCTCCGTAGCCTTCAGGGGTCAACAGCGAGGCAAAAATTTGTTCCTTTTTAATAAACGCCAGAAAATCCTCATGCCATTTACTTTCCCGGTCGTCCTCTTTTATGCTTTTCAAACCCTTTTTCTCGAAAAAATCAATGGTTTTCAACATAATCTCGCGACTTCTTTCATCCACGAATTCCCGTCGGTATTTCCGAGGGTTTAAAAACAGCATGACAAAAACCTCCTGATCTTTAATTGTAATAAAGCTCTTATATATTTGTATATAATTAAAATTTAAATCCTGAATCAAATGCTCAGTCAATAGAAATTTAAATATTATAACCCTGGTTTATATCTGATGAGCCGGCTGGTAACCACGGCGGACGGCATCCAGCGTTTCAAGCGGCGCCAGGACGAACATTTTGTGTCGTGGCGCCGCATTTGGCAAATTATTATGTCCCGTAAAGTTTCTCAACTATATCCCGGTAGTTTTGCAAAATAACCTGTTTTTTGGGTTTCAATGTGGGCGTGATTTCACCCGCTTCTTCGGTAAACCGCTTGTTAAGAATGGCGTGTGTTTTAATAGCCTCAAACCCCTCCAGCCTTTTGTTGACCCGTTTAACTTCTTCAGCCACCTTTTCCTTTAAAACCGGTTGTTCAATAAAATCCTCGCCCACGCCGACACATATAGGCATACCGGATGCGTTGGAATAAACCAGTCGACTTTTATCGTATGTAATACTGTCCTTGTCAAATAATTGAATAAAGTAATCAAAGTTGGGTACCACCATAGTCGCAATATATTCTCTGTCGTCACCGGCGACAAATATCTGTTCGACAGCGCTGCTGGTGGCAAAAAGATTTTCAATTTTTGCCGGGGCCACATTTTTACCGGTATTCATCACTATGATGGATTTCTTCCGGTCCAATATTTTTACATAGCCGTCTGCGTCTATTTCGCCAATGTCGCCTGTTTTAAACCAGCCGTCCGGCGTAAAGGCCGCAGCCGTTTCTTCCGGCTTGTTCAAATAACCGACAAACATACCCGCCCCGGTGGTTTCATATTCCCCGTCCTCTGCCAACCTGCCCAGGGACCCGTTGGCGGCGGGACCTATCTTACCGGGCTTGATACCGGTAAGAGGGTTTACGTTGCAGGCGGTGCAGGTTTCGGTCAGCCCGTATCCTTCAACCACCCTGACGCCCATGGTGTAAAAAACATTGGCAAGCTCGGCGGAAATACCGGCGCCGGCAGAAAAAGCCAGCTTAAACCGATTGCCGAAAAGAGCGCGTATGCGGGAAAAGAATTTATAGTCCAACAAAGTATATTTCAAGCGCAAACCAAGCGGCAGTTTGCTTTTCACATCATATTCCATGGACATATTGATACGACCCCGGTCATCGGTCCTGTATTTAAGGACTTCCTTGCCCACATCCATGCCCTTGTTGAAAATAAATTTTTTAACCGGACTGGCGGACATCTGTTCCCGGATGGTGATATAAATGCGCTCGTACAAGCGGGGCACACAACAGAACCAAGTGGGATTATATTTTTGCATATCCTGCAAAATGGTGGCCGGTTTATCCGCGTAGGCGATACAAGCGCCGGTGTAAACTGCCAATATCTGAGCGCATCCCCGATCAAAAATATGGGCCAAGGGCAAAAAAGACAGGCAAACATCTTCTTCAGTAATGGAAATGCCTATTTTAGAAAAATTTTCTAAGCTGTGATAAATTCGGGAAGCAAAGCTCCGGTGGGTCAAAATTGCCCCTTTTCCCTGGCCGGTGGTGCCGGATGTGTATATTATGCTTGCCCAATCATCCAATGAAACGCTTTGCCAACGGTCATTATAGACGGGCGCATACTGCTTCTCATGTTCCTGTCCCAGGTTAATCAGATCTTTCAGGCTTATGACCCTGTGGTCATCCCCCTCGTATTCCATGTCCATAACAATGATTTTTTTCAGGGTAGGCATTTTATCCAGGCCGGGCAGTATCCTGTTCAGAATATCCTCATTCCCGACAAAAAGGTAACCGCTGCCGGAATCGTTGATTATGTACGACGTTTCGTTAAGAGACAACGTGGGATATATGGTTACCGTTACGCAGCCGCAATTAATAATCGCCAGGTCTGCCTGCGTCCAGTAGGGGCTGTTGCCGGCCATTATGGCCGCCATATCATTTTTTTCCAGACCCAAGGCCAGCAGGCCACAGGCAATTTTTTCCACCCTGGCGCGCATTTCCCCATAAGTAAAGCTGCCGTTATTATCGTTGTGATACAATTCCGGGTTAAATAACTGAGCCTGACGGGAAAAATGCTTTTGACACGTTTGGTGGAAAGCCGCGCTAATTGTGGACAGTTGTTCATCGCTCATAAAACAATACCTCCTCCTTAGGTTTTAGTCAGGTCGCCCGGTGTTCAGTTTTACAGCTTAAGATGATGCAATAGTGGGAATTGACAATCAATAAAAAATATAATTAATTTTAAAACTATTCGATATTAGCCCCGCATATCCTTCCGATTCGTAATATACGATTCGAATATTTTTGCTTCGTATTGACAAAAAAAAGACCCGGGGGGTAAACTTTATTTAGGTAGAAAGAAAAACAAGCATACGGATTTTGGACAGAGCACTTACTTTGGAAAGGAACACTTTATGGAAGATTTTAGAGACTTTATTTGTTATGAAATGAAAATGACTATGAAAAAAATAGAAAAACATTTCACCCGTAGTTTGAAAGAATACAGCCTCAATTTTGCCCAATCTTTAATTTTGTTCTCGTTGCTGGAGAAAGACGGGTGCACTTTGTCGGAAATAGGGAACAGAGCCCAGATAGAAAACTCATCCCTGACAACCATGGCTGACAAACTAGAAAAGGAAGGTCTGGTGGAAAGAAAATTGGATATCCAGGACCGCAGAATAATCAGGCTGTTTCTTACCGAGGCCGGGCGGAATACGGGGCAAATTGTATTCGCCGAAGGGGCGGCTTTCAATCGGCGCCTGAAGACCATCCTTAGCGGAGCCGAAAAAGATTTACTCGCCGCACTTAAAGAATTACGGGGACACCTCACTTAATTATCTGCTTGTTCTTCATGGATAATTTCTGAGTCTGATAATTAAGTAAAGTGTCCCTTAAATTAATCTCTGCGTAATGCTTCGATGGGATCCATCTTGGCCGCTTTGTTTGCGGGAAGCAGGCCGAAAATTATACCGATGGCGGCGGAAAAAGTGAATGCTATCAGCATGGTCCACCAGGACACCAGAGGTGGCCACTTGGCCAGTTTGGCAATCAGAAATGCTCCGCCGACACCAAGCAGCATGCCGATTATGCCCCCGATTAAACAGAGCACCACCGACTCAATGAGGAACTGGGACAATATGTCCCTGCGCCTGGCCCCCAGAGCCATACGGATGCCTATTTCCCTGGTGCGTTCGGTGACGGATACCAGCATGATGTTCATTACCCCTATGCCGCCCACAAAAAGGGATATACCGGCTATGGCGCCTATAATCATGGTCATTATGCCTGTTACTTGGTTGGCCGACTGCATTTGCTGCTCCATGTTATAGCTGATGTATTTGCCTTCGCTGCGATGCTTGCGCTCCAGCACCTTTACGGCCTGCTCCATGGTTTCTTGTACCTTTTCCCTGGAAACAGCGCTTCCTTCCAAATTGTTCACATAGCTACCAAATTTGTTGTGCCAGGCCCGGCTGGGAATAAACACCCGGGTTTCCTCCGAAAAACCCATCATGGAATCTCCCCTGGCCACCACGCCCACCACCAGGAATGGTGTATTGCCGACTCTCACTTTATTGCCCACGGGCTCGGAGCGGCCAAAGATTTCGTCCGCCAGCGCCTCGTCCAGCACGGCAACCCTCCGGCCCAGGGAATCGTCCTCCTTGCTGAAAAAATTACCGCTTTTTATATTTAATTTTCTAATATGCTCATAATCCGAGGACACCCCCCAGATTCGGGAATATTTTTTATCCTTGGGACCCCTGACATCATCCATGCTAATACTGTTGGCGGAAAGATGACTTATTCCCGGAACTTTGTCCTTAAGCATTTGCACGTCGCCAAGACTGAACTCATTGCCGGTGGTTCTCTCTCCACCGTGCCAGTTCACGTATATGGCAAAGATGTTGGTGCCCATCTTTTCCATTTCGGCCATTAACACAGCCCGGCCCCCCTGGCCAATGGCCACCACCGCAATTACTGCGGCAATGCCGATGATTATGCCCAGGGTAGTTAAAAAAGAGCGCAATGTGTTGGCTCTGATACCTTCCAGGGCCACCCGCATGCTTTCCAACAGGTTCACCGGGCTTCCCCCCTCGGGTTGTCGTCTCCAGATATTGTTTGCGCATAGGGGACATCCCCGGGGGGCTTGGCAGCTTGGGTCATATCCCCAATCCGGCTGTGGTTTTCATCCGGCGACCCCAGACTTTTCAGCTGTTCCACAGCATCAAGTGGTTTTTCCACCCTTTCGTCGACCACCAGCCTGCCGTCCCGAAAATGGATAATCCTAGACGTGTGCAGGGCGATTTCCCGCTCGTGGGTGACCAGCACTATGGTGGCCCCGCCCCGGTTTAAATCCTGAAAAATAGCCATAATCTCTTCCCCGGAACGAGTGTCCAAATTGCCCGTGGGCTCGTCGGCCAACAATATAGCCGGTTGGTTAACCAGTGCCCGGGCTATGGCCACCCTTTGCACCTGACCGCCGGACAGCTGATTGGGGCGGTGGTTGACCCGGTCGGCCAGGCCCACCCGGCCCAGGGCCGAAGTAGCTCTTTTCACCCTTTCCCGGGCATCTACCCCGGCATAAAGCATGGGCAGTTCCACATTACGGAGGGCGGTCGTCCGGGGCAGCAGGTTGAAGTTCTGAAACACAAAACCTATCTTGCGGTTGCGCACCCCGGCCATGCCGGTGTCGCCCAGAGTGCTTATTTCGGTTCCGTCCAGTTTGTATGAGCCGGTGGTGGGTGTATCCAGACAGCCCAGAAGGTTCATCAGGGTTGATTTGCCCGAACCAGACGGCCCCATTACGGCTACAAATTCGCCGGCCTTGACTTCGAGGTTCACATCCTGCAGCGCCACCACCGGGTGCGCCCCGGTGGTGTATATTTTAGCCAACTGGGATACTTGAATCATTATGATGTCCTCCCGGCCGCAGGCGCGTTCATTGCCGAAACCTCGGCGCCATCCCGCAAAGAGTGCCCCGGGTTAACAACCACCGTGTCACCTTCCTCGAGCCCCGATTTTATTTCGGTGTAAAGTTCGATATCCAGGCCGGTTTGCACTGTTTTCTCACTGGCGATATCGTTCTGCACCACATAAACCTTGTGCTCGCCGTCCTTTTCAATGACGGCCTCGTAGGGCACCACCAAGGCCTTTTCCATATCCACCGTGGTAATGGTCAAATCCACGGTGTACCCGGTGCGCAGGCCGGCGGAGTCACCGGTTATCCTGACAATCACCGGCACCTCGATTTGGCTGCCCCGGTCTCCTTTTTGCACCAGAGCGCCGGGGGAAACGCTGTGCAACACTCCGGTATACTCAAGTTCCGGCAGAGCCGCGGCGGTAACCTTGACTTTCTGTCCTGTCTTCAATCTACCGCTGTCCGCCTCGCTCACCCCGGCGGTTATTTCCACCTTGTCCGTGTTGCCGATGGTAATAAGCCTGGTGCCGGGATTGACGTGATCCCCCTCGGCCACCTCCACGGCGATTACCACGCCGTCCATTTCCGCCGTAAGGGTGGTTCTTGCCAGCTCCCGCTCGGCCAGTTCCATCTGAATGCGGGCCTGCTCCACCTGCGCTTTCAGAGAAGCCAATTCCGGACCGATGGGACCGGACTCCTTGATCTTCAGCCGGGCGCCGGCATTTTTGTGCTCGGTTTCCTTGGCTATCAGCTCAAGCTCGGCTACTTCCAACTCCTGGGCACTTACCGCTTCCTGTTCAAAAAGCTGTTTGATCCGCTGGTATTTTTTTTGAGCATTTTGATAGTCAGCCTCGGCTTTTTTATAGCTGGCCCTGGCCTGGGCAATTTCCTCCGGACGGGGATTAAGTTCCTTTTCCAGGTTGGACTGCTGCACCGCATAGTTGGCTTTGGCTTTGCTGAGATTGTCCGCCAAATCACCCTCATCCAACAACCCGAGCACCTGGCCTTTGTGTACCGATTCCCCGGGATTGACATTTATTTTTCTCACCGTTGTTTCTTTATAGTTGTAAAACTCCTGTTTTTCCACCAACCTCACCCGACCGGTGGCAAAAACATTGTCCTGGATGTGCTTTATTTCCGCCTGAGCTGTTCTTACCGCTATTCCCGTCGGTTTTCTGTTTTTGATGATATTGACTGAAACCAACGATACAACAAGACCTAGGATAAGCACCCCGGCCAACAATTTTTTCCACGACATTTTCTGTAATCGCTGTTTTATAGAATGCAACAATCATCTCTCCTTTAATAGCCGGGCACATAAACTAATGAAGCAAAACAAGCGCCCTGAAAATATTCCCCTAATATTATAGACACAACGAAAGGCTGATTTATTTCACTTTGCGCGAGTATACTTGTCACAACAGAAAAGGGACACATCTTTAAGAGGCATGTCCCCAATTAATGGCAGGAGCAAAGGAGAAGCCTTAAAAAACGGCGGCAGAGGAAAAGAATGGCGCGCCTTTTGGGTAACAGTTAAATGCCGGCGGGAGACAAAGGGGTTAACAATCCCACGCCAAGGACATAAACAAGCCAAAGCGCGCCCACATAGGCGCCGGTTTTAACAGGCGCCACCTTCATAACCACCGAACTTCCCACCGCCAGCAGAACCACTCCCCAAATGAAAAAGGGATCAACCTGCATCAGCACCATATACAACCTGTCCATCTGATCTCCCGGGAGCAGCAGGGCCAGGCTGGTGCTTATCTTTTGAAAGTTCTGGGCGGGGCTGGTCATTATAAGGGCAGTCTTGATTATCGAACCCAGCATCACCGGCAGATAAGCGTAAACCGTTACGGCAAAAAGAGTCTGAAAGGGCGCCTTTTCTCCGGCAAAAGCGTTATACAATTTCAAAAGACCGGCCATTATCAGCCATAAGATCAACGGCGCCAGCACCGAGCCTAACAGCGTTACCACTACAGTCAAGGTGGTGGCCATGCTCATAGCCTCGGGCGGCATGTTTACGGCATTCGGTTCATTCTGTATGGTCCAGAGAGTAAACTCCTTTATTTTGGGCAATATTGCCAGCGCAAGCAAAAAACTTACCGACAACAGCAGCAAAACCATAGCAGTCACGCCGGGGCGGGCGGCAATATCTGCAAAAGTTTTGCCCGGGCCTCCCCATAAAACCCCGCTTATCCTCTGCCAGAGATTTAAATTCCCTTCTTTATTCTCCGGGTGTTTAATCTCTTCGCCGGTCGGCTTTTGCATATCCATTTAACCACATCCTTACTTAAATAATCAAAAATTATTGCCGCACAAGTTTATTGCGTATATTACATAATTATATCATTGTGCCAAAAGCTACAAAACCCCTTTTTTAAAATTACGGGGACACCTTACTTAATTATCAATCCCTATTTTGTGGATGCTAGGACTACTACTCTCACTATGTTTTATGCTTGCCATTTCTTAAATAATTAAGTAAGGTGTCCCTTAAATTAACTTATTT
>JAKSCU010000340.1 GCA_022360435.1 Bacillota bacterium | reverse complement strand
TTAAAAAGCGCACGCAGAGGGAACTGAACAAGTGCGCTTTTTTTATACTCTTTAGAAAGTATACCTGGCCATATTTATGGCCGGATTCAAGGATAAGAGTATTAAAAAGCGCACGCAGAGGGAACTGAACAAGTGCGCTTTTTTTATTTCCGGGAAAGGAAATACGCCGGTACCGTATAATAGTAAAAAAGTAATGCCCTACGCAAGGAATTGTGTTATTACTGGAGGTCTTGTTTTTGACGGCAGAAATCACCATAGTGGGTCTTGGTCCCGGCGGAAGAGATTCCTTACCGCCGGTAAATATGGCGGCCCTTCGCGAAGCGGACAAGCTGTTTCTGCGTACCGTCGTGCATCCGGTTGTAGACTGGCTTAAAACGCAGGGTTTGGTTTTTACATCCTTTGATCGATATTACGAACAGGCTGGCAATTTTGACGAAGTTTATCGGAATATTGCGGACCGGGTGTTGGACGCCGCGGCCTCGGGGCCGGTGGTATACGCGGTGCCCGGACATCCTATGGTGGCCGAGACCGCGGTGGAATTAATCCTGGCCGAAGCCGGGCGTTGGGACATGGCGGTGGAAATAATACCGGCCATGAGCTTTTTGGACGCCATTTACGCTACATTGAAAATTGACCCGGTAAAGGGAATGCAAATTATCAACGGCTTGCGCCTGGAGGCCCAGCCGCCGGACCCGACCGCGGGCGCGGTGGTGGTGCAGATATACAGCCGCCTGGTGGCTGGTGATGTCAAGCTGGCCCTTTTGGACATCTACCCCGCCCAACACCAGGTGACTCTTGTAAGGGCCGCCGGAGTACCAGGGGAGGAAAGGATTGAGTGCATGCCCCTGTACGCCTTAGACCGGGTGGACTGGGTGGACCACCTGACCAGCCTGTATCTTCCCCCCCTGGCCGGTGCGCGCAGGTCATGCCGTTATCCCATGGACGAACTGGTCAATATCATGGCCGGGCTGCGGGGGGAAAACGGCTGTCCCTGGGACCGGGAGCAAGACCATCATACCCTGACCCGCTACCTGGTGGAGGAAACTTACGAGGTACTGGAAACCATTGAGCAGGAAGATATGTATAATTTCTGTGAAGAATTGGGAGACTTATTATTACAAATTGTATTTCATGCCCAGATAGCCCGGGAACGCGGCCATTTCGACATCAATGATGTGGTGACCGGGGTCAGCCGAAAAATGGTGCGCCGACATCCGCACGTTTTTGGCGAATCGCAGGCGGATACCAGCGACCAGGTGCGGGCAACCTGGGATCAAATCAAGCAAATTGAAAAGGGCGGTGATACCGGAAAAGACCGGTCGGTGCTGGATGGTGTCCCCCTTGGATTACCGGCCCTGCTGCGCGCCTGTAAAATACAGTCCAGGGCCGCCCGGACAGGCTTCGATTGGCCGGATTACAGGGGTGCCCTGGAAAAAGTGGAAGAGGAGCTGGCCGAGTGGAAAGAGGCGTTAAAGCACGGCGACCGCAAACAGAGGGAACTTGAAACCGGAGATATTCTTTTTGCCGCGGTAAATGTGGCCAGGTTGCAGGGTATCGACCCGGAACTGGCTTTGATAGCGTCCATCGGTAAATTTACCCGACGCTTCAAGTATATTGAAGAAAAGGCGGCTTTGCAAGGAATCAAACCTGGCCATATGACTCTGGAAGCTATGGATTTTTTATGGGATCAGGCTAAAAAGGCAGAAAAATGAAGAAAAAATGAAGAAAAAATTTCCTTTAAAGAAGGAACTACTATAGAAACCGCGAATAGTAAAGTCTATGTTACCTGTAAACTTTTATTGAGGGGGGTATTTATGAACAAGGCTGAACTGATTGCCAGCGTGGCGGAAAAAGCCGAGCTAACCAAAAAGGACGCGGAAAAAGCCGTTGGGGCATTATTGGCAACCGTTGAGGATGCCCTGGCTGACGGCGACAAGGTCCAGTTGGTTGGTTTTGGTACCTTTGAAATTCGGCAAAGGGCCGCCCGCAAGGGTCGTAATCCGCAAACAGGGGAAGAAATCAACATTGCCGCGGCCAGGTGCCTGTATTCAAGGCCGGCAAAGCGCTCCGCGATGCCGTATCTTCCTGATGCCCGTGTAAAAAAAAGAATTGAGACTAGATAAATACTTAAAGGTTTCCCGGATTATCAAGCGCCGGACCCTGGCAAAGGAGATTTGCGATCGCCAACAAGTCAGGGTCAATGGTCACAAAGCTAAGGCTGGAACAGTTGTCCAGCCCGGAGACGTGGTGGAGATTTATTTCGGTCAACGATTTATAAAAATCAAAGTGTTGGAATTGCGGGAAACCGTGCCGGCCAAACAAGCGGCAGAATTATATGAGTTACTGGAAAGTAATAAAATGGATATTGATTGTTAACGGTCCCTGAGGGGGCCTTTTTTATTGAGACAGGGGAGAGGGATAGGCGGCTTTTGTTATTGCCAAAGCCGCCTGTCTCCTTTTTAGGGCGAAAAAAGGCTTTACATTAAGCAATGCAAATATAATCTAAGTAATTGGTTGATTATCAGGCAGAATGCCATTTGCACTGATATGGTAATATTAACAATAAATGGAATGGAGGGATGTAAATGCACTGGATGCAATGGGTGCGGGAGCAGCCGGGCAGCATTTGGACAGCGGTATCCCCCCGCTGGTTCATTAAAAGCAACAAAAGTTTGGCCGGCTGGTTAATGCGCCGGGACGGGTGTTTGCAAGCGGTTTATGTGGCGGTTCCGGCCGCTGTATCATTATTTGCCCCCGGGGCGGTGGCCAAAGTTGTAACAGGCGGGTTGGACTACGCCGCCACGGCATTTGCCGGGTGCTCGCGTCCCGCCGGCGCAGCTCGGCTAACCGGAGTGCTACATTACTTTACCAGGGGACCCGACGGCATATTTTAGTACCTCCCCACAAAAAATAAAAAAAACTGCGGGAGGGAAATCTATTGCGGTATCTGAAAGTAATTATTGTTTTAATTATTGTGTTTGCACTGGTATGGGGATGCGCCAGGGCGCCCGAGCGCAAGCCTGCCGAACCCGTTCCGGGTGCGCCGGACAGGGAGCCCACCATCAGCCTGTTTGTCAAGGAACAGGGTGTAAAAAAAGACATCAAGCTGGAAGAATATCTGGCCGGGGTGGTGGCGGCGGAAATGGAGCCCACCTGGCCGGTAAATGCCCTGGCGGCGCAGGCCATAGTGGCGCGCACTTACACCATGTATAATATCCGGTCCGGGCGGGTCAAAAAACTGCACGGCACCGATGCTTCCACGGATGTGCAGGAATTTCAAGCTTACGATCCAACAAGGATTAATGACAATGTGCGCAAAGCCGTAGAGGCTACCCGGGGTGAGGTCATCACCAGCCGGGGGAATTACGTAAAAGGATGGTTTTCCGCCTGTGACGGAGGGATTTCCGCCTCGGCCCAGGAGGGGCTGGCGTATTTTAAAGAGCCCACAAAATATATTAAGGCCGGAGCGCGGGACGGCTGCTTGTCGATAACAGTACCGGAAAACAGGCAATGGAAAGCCGAAGTGCCATTAGAGCGTTTGCGGGCGGCGGTGCAAGAGATTAGCGGTACCGATCCCGGCAATATAGAAGCGGTAAAAATAGTGGAAAGGGGGCCGTCGGGAAGAACAACCAAATTGCAGGTTGGTTCCGCCACGGTGAGCGGTCCACAGTTAAGGCTGGCCTTGGGCAGTGAAGAGGTGCGGTCCATGTTGCTTTCCCGGGCCGAGGTGCAGGGAGGCAACCTGGTGCTTGAAGGTAAAGGTTTTGGTCACGGGGTCGGCTTGTGCCAGTGGGGAGCTAATAAAATGGCCCGGGACGGGAAGAGCCCCGAAGAGATAGTCGCTTTTTATTACCGGGATGTGGATATACAAAAACTATGGGATTAACTTGAAAAATCCCGGTGTTGGTGCTGCCGGTGCAGACATATATTTAAGACGGCCATAAAGGGTCGTCTTTTTTTGTACTCTTAGGAAAGTATACCCGGCCATATTTATGGCCGGATTCAAGGATAAGAGTATTAAAAAGCGCACATAAAGGGAACCGAATAAGTGGGCTTTTTTTATACTCTTAGGAAAGTATACTTCCGGCCATATTAATGGCCGGATTCAAGGATAAGAGTATCAAAAAGCGCACGCAGAGGGAAC
>JAKSCU010000581.1 GCA_022360435.1 Bacillota bacterium | reverse complement strand
TACCAGTATAACATTTCCTGGGACAGGTTATTGACAGAGAACCCCATATTTGGGAGTCCCTTAGGAATCTATATAACCTAGGGGTGAGTCGTTGATGGTGGTGCTTTTTACTCGTTGGAATGTTGGACAGTTTTCTGGTGGTGGGTGACACGCACGGGCGCGGCGAATTTTTTACGGCGGCGGCCGGAAAGGAAGAAAATGCGCTTTTTGTCATCCATCTTGGAGATTTCACCGCTTCGGGAACCCGAGAACAGTACGGAGCTTTTTTGGAACAGTGCGCTGCATTGGACATTCCGGTAATTACCGTTCCCGGCAACCACGATGTGAAAAACCACGGCGCCGGGTTGTACCAGAAACTATGCGGCCCGGCAAACCGCTCTTTTTCGCTTAACGGCATACAGTACGTGTTTGTTGATACCTCCGGCCTGTCGGCGAGTGAAGAAACGCTTCGCTGGTTGGAAAAAGAACTAAACAAGCCGGGAAAAAAGTATCTTTTTACCCATGTGCCCCCGCTTGACCCGCTGGGTAAGAACCATGATTTCATTAATAAAATCAGCGCCGGGCGTTTTACGGAAATATTGCGGCAATACAACGTGGCGGCATTGTTTGCCGGCCATGTGCATTGCTATTCGGAAAATGAACTGGAGGGCGTCAAACTGTTTGTTAGCGGCGGTGGCGGCGGGCCGCTTTACGCAAGCAGTTCGGAAGGCGGTTTTCATCATTATTTGCTGGTGCGGGTGACCGGGCGGGACATGCAAGTTGAAGTCGTTCCCCTGGAAATCAGCCCCGTATCAGGTGAACTGGCGGTGCAGGGAAGGAATAACTGTCTATTTACCCTGGATGACCTACTGGATATGAGAGCGGTGGAAGGCGGCTCCGGTTTTGAAAACAGGTTCGGCAACATATCCGGTCAGGGTGAATACCGGGGGGTGCGTGTGGCGGATCTTGTTGAACAGGCGGGCGGAATGGACCGGGATGATATCCTGGCAGTTCACTCCCAGGACGGTTTTATTCAAAAGTTTAGTTACCAAAATGTTTATCCCGCCGGAGATTTACTGGACAGGCAAGGTATCATGCTGGTTGCTTACCGGTTCAACGGAGAAATGATCCCCGAATGGGCCGAAGGCTACAGGCTAGTATTTTTGCCCGCAGACGGGATGTACGGCAACGAAGATTGTTCCGTTACTTCCGCCCCGGGTCAGGGGTGGTCGGTGTACCCCTCGGCAGGGGCGCGGTGGGTGCGGAATGTGGTCAAGATTGAGGTGTTATCTTGCGACATCAATTAGAAAAACGACCGGCGTATTATTTCACAACCCGGGAACTGGTGATTATAGCCCTGATTAGCGCCTTGGGCGGGGTGCTCAGCACTTACGTGGGATACCTGGGCAACCTGGTGAACAAGCTTTTCGGGGTGCCCTTCGGAGCCGGCCAGTTCATGGCCGGTTTGCATGTGTTCTGGTTTATACTGGTTAGGGGGCTGATCAGAAAAAACGGGGCCGGAACCGCCGCCGGTCTGCTCAAGGGCGTCGTGGAGATGTTGGCCGGCAGCGTCCACGGGGTTGTGATAGTTATTGTTTCGCTGGTGCAAGGATTGGCGGTTGATGTTGTCATGGCGCTGCTGCGCCGGGGAAACACTTGCACATTCGCGGTGGCCGGAGGCTTGTCCTCAGCCACCAATGTATTTGTGTTCCAGGTTTTCTACCTGGGGCAGGTGCCGTTGGAATATATATTGCTAATAGCGCTTTTGGCCCTGGTGTCCGGGATTGTATTCGGCGGCTATTTCGGCGCCGGCGTGGTGGATCTGGTGACCAGGCAGGGTATCATCAATGTCGCCGCAGAGAATGACAAAAACCGGTCAGGCGCCGACCCGCCTGCGGTCCGGTTAAGGGTGGCAGCCAGTATAGTGTTCGCCCTGGCCCTTGCCGGCGGCGCCGTCTATTACTATGTCGCGGTCCACCAACCATTTTGGAGCGGGCCTGTTTGCCGGGTGGAGGGTAAGGTTGACCAACCTTATGACTACAGATGGACCGATTTTGCAGACATGGAAGTGACCGTAAACGCCGAGTTGAAAGGCCAAGTCACCTACCAACCGGCCAAAGATTACACCGGCGTACCGTTGAAGGACATTCTCGCCAGTGCGAAACCTCGGCGAGAAGACGCCGCTCAAGTCAAAGTTATCGCTTCCGACGGGTACGAGGTTGTTTTTGATTTAAATGACGTAATGGTGGATGATGCGCTGATACTGGTGCCCGAGGGTGAATCTTACCGGGTGGTGGGAGCCAATTACGAGGGCGGATACTGGGTTAGAAAAGTAAGCCGGCTGGTGGTGGAATAATGATCAAGGTTGAAGGGCTGAGCCTTGCATATCCGGGCCGGGCGGAAAAAGTCCTGCGCGGTGTGGATTTGCGACTGTGCAGGGGTGAATTCGTAACTATTACCGGCCCCAGCGGTTGTGGCAAATCCACCCTGGCTTTGTGCCTGGCCGGGTTCGTCCCCCAGGGCGTAGCCGGGGCCGCAATGGAAGGCGGTGTATGGATAGACGGGCTGAACACGAGGGAAACCCCGGTTTACCTGCTGTCCCGCAAGATAGGCCTGGTGCAGCAGGACCCCGAGAGCCAGCTTTGCACATCCACGGTGGAGGACGAGGTGGCTTTCGGTCCCGAAAACCATTGTTTGCCGCGGTCCGAGGTGGCCGAATCCGTTGCTCGGGCACTGGACGCGGTGGGGGCGGCGGCCTTGAGGCATAGGGAAATCAACACCCTATCCGGCGGTGAAAAGCAAAAGGTGGCCATCGCTTCGGTGCTGGCTCTGCAGCCGCCGGTGCTGGTGCTGGACGAGCCCACCTCGGCCCTGGATCCCGCCGCCACCGCGGAACTGCTAACCTTGCTGCGGAGGCTGCAAGCCGAACAAGGGCTTACGGTGATCATTATTGAGCATCAATTAGCGCCTTTTATGGACATATCGTCACGGGTACTATTAATGCGGGACGGCGCCGTTATCCATGACGGTCCCCCGGACAGCGCGCCGGATTATTACGGGCGCACACCCGCCCCCTCACCGGTCCACCGGCCCGGCGACGCCGGGCTAATCAGCGTCGGGAACCTGACCTGTGCGCTGGGCGGCGCCCAGGTGCTGCGAGAAGTATCACTGACTGCCCGGCAAGGCGAGATCGTCGGGTTAATGGGACCCAACGGGGCGGGGAAGAGCACACTGCTGCAATGCATCCTCGGGCTGGTCAAACCGTCTGGCGGACAATTTTTTTTGGCTGGCCGGGAAATAAGCGGGTTGCCGGTTTTTCGCCGGGCGCGTCATTTGGGATATGTTTTTCAAAACCCCAACCACCAGATTTTTACCGGCAGCGTGGCGGAGGAAGTGCAAATGGCGCCGCGGCATGTCGGCTTGCCCGGGGAAAAATGTGCCGAAGTTTGCCGGCAAGTGTTGCACGCCTATGAATTGAACGAACATGC
>JAKSCU010000166.1 GCA_022360435.1 Bacillota bacterium | reverse complement strand
GGAAAAAATTTGCTATTTTCCTTGAGTTCGCGTATCTCGTCAATGCCACGGTTGGAGGCCGCGTCAATCTCAAATACGTCCATGGTGGACCCGTCCAGAATATCCCGACAGTTCCGGCATTCGTTACATGGTTCGCCTTCCTTTTGTTCCGGGCAGTTTATCGCCCGGGCCAGCACTTTGGCGGCACTGGTTTTGCCGGTGCCCCGGGGACCGCAAAAAAGATAGGCATGACTGACCTTGCCCGCCGTCACGGCGTTGCGCAGGGTGCGGGTGATATGATCTTGCCCCACTATTTCACCCATAATCTGCGGGCGCCACTGCCGGTAAAGAGCAAGGTAACTCATTATTCAGAGCCTCCTCGGGTTTTGGTCCAGGTCACTTCCTAAATACATACTTTCGCTGCCCGGCCAATTTTCCCCTGCCGCCGGGTCAATAATTGTATATGTCAAAGGTAAAGTGGGGGCAAGTAGGCAAAAAACCGGCCACCACCGGTTTTTTGGCAAACTTCTATCAAAATTTGATGGCCGCACACCTGCCGTTGAATAATAACTTCCGGGCGTTACCCCTGCAGGTAGCTCGGACCAGGCGCCCTCGCGGCACCCGGAGTAACTCCCTTAGTGCTGCTTCCGTCAGGACCTGACACGGTTCGGAAGGCTCCGTCGCGCAAGACCCGGCCTTCAACACCCCTTACAGAGGGCAGACCCCACAAGCCAAACCCTCGGGCAGGAATTCAACCCCGCTATAGCGGATTGCGGGTGCAGGGCACCGCTACCTCCCCGTCTAGCGCGGCCAATTTGTTGATGGTCTGGTTTAACAATGGAGACGGACCAACAGCTGCCTGGAAGTCCGTCCCCAAAACACAGGTTGGCGGAGAGAGAGGGATTCGAACCCTCGAGACGGTTTCGCACCGCCTACGCGATTTCCAGTCGCGCGCCTTCGACCAGCTCAGCCATCTCTCCAGATCTACAAAAGGTTGTTGTTTACTTGCTCCGGTGCGGAAAACAGCACGTCCCGCCGCCCCCCGGATACCGTGCATCCCTTATTATACAGTGATTTGGCCCGGGCCGCAAGCCCTTTTGCTCTATTGAGCGGGGTATATGCGGCAAGACGGCAGAAAAAATACTGGCAAAATCGCCAGTCCAGCAACAATAACGTTAATCGCCACGCTCTCCCGCCGTTTTATCTTCCGGTCCCGGCTGCGCCCGGTTTTCCGGGTCAGCGGAAACCGGGGATGGGTTTTCCCGGGCGGGGGGCGGCGCGGGCCGGGGAGATGGTTTCGGCTTGGGGGGCGGCGCGGGATAAACCGGCGGCTTGGCGAACAGGTCCGACTCCCGCCCGGGTAGTTCTTTTAAGGCGCCGGACATAAACGCCCTGAATATCCGGGCCGGGTAACTTCCCCCGGCAAAGCCCAGGTAATGCCGGGCATCGGTCCGGTCATATCCCATCCACACCGCCGCCGCCACTTCCGGCGTATAACCAACGAACCAGGCATCCCTGTTGCCACCGGAATCTTCAATATGTTCGGTGGTGCCGGTCTTGCCGGCCACCGGAACATCAAGCCCAGCTTCTTTCCCGGTCCCGAACCTGACCGCCGCCCGCAGAAGCCGGGTCATATCCCGGCAGGTCCGCTTGCTGAAAACAGGTTTTGGCGCTGAACACTCAACCAGCGGACGGTTCAGCCGGTCATAGATTTGAATAATGGTACGGGGCCGGATACGGTAGCCCCCGTTGGCCAGCGCGGCGTAACCTCCGGCCAGTTCCAGCGGGGAAAGCCCCCTGGTCATGCCACCCAGGGCCAGAGACAGGTTGCGGTCATCCTTGTGCAGGGGCAAGTTCAGTTTTTTTAGCGTCTCCACTCCCCGGGACACACCCACTTGATTCAGCAGCCATACCGCCGGTACGTTGATGGACCAGGCAACAGCCTGGTTCATGGTTACTTTGCCGCGAAAGCGGCGGTCATGGTTTCGGGGCTGATAGTCGCTGATTGTTATTGGACCGTCCACAAGCAGCGCCTTGGAGCTCCAGCCGGCTTCCAGGGCCGGCGCATACACCGCCAGGGGTTTCAACGCCGAGCCCGGAGAACGTTTCATCATGGTAGCCCGGTTAAACCCTCGCCGGGAGCCATACTCCCTGCCGCCTGCCAGGGCCAACACAAAACCCGTCTTGGGATCGACGGCCGCCAGCGCCGCTTCGATGCGCCGGTAGCCGGAACCGGCGGGGAATAGCGCATCATCCGCAAAAATACGCTCGGCCAGAGATTGAATCCCGGGTCGCAAAGTGGTATAAATGCGCAGGCCCCCGTTATATACATCCTCCGCCCTAACGCCGTGCACCCGGATGGCTTCTTCGACAACTTGGTCGATAAAAAAAGGATATGGGTAACGATCCTTTAAAGAGCCGCCTGTCTCTTGCAATACCAGCGGCAAGCTACGCAAAATCTCGCATCTGCCGGCTTTCAACCATCCCTGCCCCACCATTTTCCCCAATACCGCGTTGCGCCGCTGCAGCGCCCGCTCGGGGTGCCGGAAAGGATTATACGCGCCGGGGTTGCAAATCGTTCCGGCCAGGAGCGCGGATTCATTTATCCCCAGCCGGGAGCTGTTTTTACCGAAAAAATGGCGGGCTGCGGCTTCAATCCCGTAAACTCCGTCACCAAAGTAAACCATGTTCAAGTAGTTTTCAAGTATGGCCTCCTTTTCCATTTGCCGCTCAAGATGAAAGGCCATGTGAATTTCCCTGAACTTTCTTTCCCACACCTGTTCCGGAGTAAGAAACACATTGCGCACCAATTGCTGTGTAACTGTGGAAGCACCTTCCTCTATTCGGCCCGCCTTTAAGTTGGCTATCATGGCCCGAACCATGGCCCGACCGTCAAAACCCGGGTGGTTGAAAAAGCGGGCATCTTCGGCGGCCAGCACGGCATTAATCGTGTGGGCGGGCACCTGGTCCAAAGTTACCGGCAGCCGGTACTGAGGCCCGTGCAATTGAGCCACTGTTCGTCCTTTGTGGTCATACACAGTGGTGGCGGCGGGAAGGTGAAACATTTTTTCACTGAACTCCGGACTGGTAAAAAACAGACCGGTATAAAAAAATATTCCCACCGCCGCCAAAACCGCCGCCGCCACGCTTAGAGTCAAGCCGGCCGCTATCGTCAAAATGCGGCGTCCCTTGATTGACCGGGACTTAACCCCGGATAAAGAATGAGCATCATGACCCGGGCCGGGTTCTTTTTCCATGGCCACTCTCCGAGTATTTTTATTGCAGCCAGTCTGGTTATAATTAATATATATGTCCGGCCTACCCGGCTCTGCACTATTTTCCGTCCTGGTTCGTGTCTCTTCATTCGAAAGGAGTTTGATGTGTCGGAGGGACGCGAGAAGCTTGGCTCAAAGAGTTCTAAAGGGACAATGGGACTTTCCTGTGGGTAAACAATAGTCTTGTTTAATAATTAGCCCAGCAGTTTATTGATATTGGTTTTTAAAAATTCAACATATTCCTTACTCTGTAAATTCTCGACAACAGAAAAGAGCGTTTCCATGTTCTTTTGCACCTCTTCTTCCTGCAATTTATCCAACATGCTCAAAACCCGGTACCCTTCCGCCGATTTGGCGGCTTTTTTAATTAATTCCTCGCCCCTTTCCGTAAGGTAGACCCGCCTGGCCCTGGCATCCTTAGGGTCGATATACTTGACGACGACCTCCTTCTTGACCAGGTTGTCCACCACATGTTTTACGTTGGCCACCGTGGACAGCGAATATTCCGCTAACTGTGACAGAGTGCAGCCGGGCTTGAAATGGATAACCCAAAGCAAGTGGTGTTGGGGAATAGTCAAACCAAGTTCTTTGGCTATTTTGCTCCTATCGGTATTGATGGAATCCACAATCGCCAAAAGCAAGGTTTTATATGCATATATGGTGGCCAGCCGCTTATTGTCCAAATAATATCATCCTCCACCAATACCCAAGGATAACTTACTATAAGCATTAATTATTATAAGCTTTAATTATTACAAAATAATTCATTCCAAAACATATATTTAATATTATCTAAAAAGAAATTATAACCTTAAAAGGATTTTTCTTTTGTCGTGTCGTATAAACAAAATTAAAAAATATATTTTTAAAACTCAAATATTAGTATCAAGCCATTTAAAATATCAGTTTAATTATACCTTCTTTATGCAGTATAATCCTTATGATTTTATAAAATTCCCTGAAAAGAGGTGAACAGGAGCGCCCGCATATTAATTTTTACTTAATCAAAATTACATTGCAAATCAGGAGGAGCTATGAAAAGCCTACGATTAAAACTACTGCTTACCATTACCATCGTTTCCATAGTGGCCTTGAGTGCGGTTTCTTACCTGAACTATAACCGAGCATCCAACATCCTCAAAGACGAACTGTACCAAGAAGCTACCAACAGCGCCCAACAAAACGCCCAAATAATAAATGAATGGCTGCGGGGCACTGTCAAGGACCTCAAAAACAGGGCCAACGGCGCTACAATTAAAAGTATGGATTCGGCGCAGTTTCTCCCCGTGCTGAAACGGGTGCAGCAGGACAACGAGGAGTACGAATACCTCTTTGTGTCCGACAATGTCGGCAACGGCATCGGCACCAACGACGTGCCCATAAACATATCCGACAGGGAGTATTTCCCTAAGGTTATGAGCGGCAATACCGTAATTACAAAACCCTTGTTCAACAAAGCCACCGGAGAACAGGTGATTGCGGTTGTAACGCCGGTGCACAAGAACGACGACAATATCCCCGACGGGATGGTGGGCGTAACCGTAACCATGGATTATTTGCAGGAATTGGTTAAAGAAATGAAGTTGGGTGAACATGGTTACGGCTTTATCCAGGGACTGGATTACATTACCGTTGCCCACCCCGATAAACAATACCTGGGCAACGACAATCTTTTTACCACCGTGGACAACGATGTGAAACAGCTTTTGGCCCAGATGCTGGCGGGTAAAAAAGGATACGACAGCGGTTACATGGACGGGGAGCAAAAAATGATCGCCTACGCTCCCGTAGGTTTAGCCGGCTGGTCAGTGGTCCAAACCGCCAACCTGGCGGATGTGATGGCCCCGCTGGAAAGCATGCGCTCCGCCAGCATGACGATAACTTTGGTCACTATGATAATCATGGTCGTCATCGCTCTGCTGATTGCCAACAGCATTGCCGGGCCGGTAATAGCTCTGAGCCGAATTGCCGGGGCGATTGCCGACGGAGACCTGACGAAAAAAGTAGACATTAAAAGCAAAGACGAGATCGGCGTCCTGGCTTCCTCTTTTACCGGAATGACCGACAATCTGAGGACGATGATCTCGGATATCCGGGACAACTCCGAACTGTTGGCCTCCCACAGCCAGGAACTGGCCGCATCCAGCGAAGAAGTCAGCGCCACGGTGGAAGAAGTGGCCGGCACCACCAACGAAGTGGCCGCAACCTCGGCCCAGGGCGCTGACAACGCCATGGAAGCAGCCACCGAATCCGAACAGATGCAAAGTGTGGCCGAGACAGGCAACCAGGCGGTACGGCAAACCGTTGAGAAAATCAATTCCATCGCCGGCTCATCGCAAAACGTGGCGGTTGCTATCCAAAAGCTGGGCCAACAGTCACAGCAAATAGGAGAAATAATAAGCACCATCACCAATATCGCCGATCAAACCAACCTGCTGGCTTTAAACGCAGCCATCGAGGCCGCCAGGGCCGGGGAACACGGCCGCGGGTTCGCGGTGGTGGCCGAGGAGGTGCGCAAGCTGGCCGAACAGTCGGCGGGCGCGGCCAGCCAGATTACCGGCCTGATTAAAGATATCCAGTTAGGTGTGGAAGAAGCGGTCAACGCCATCGAAAACGGAGTTACGGAAGTTAGTGACGGAGTCAAAGTGGCCGGCGACGCCGGGGCTTCATTGGAACAAATTATCGCTGCCGTGAGAAATAATACCGAACTGATACAAGGTGTGGCCGAAGGCGCGAAACAAGCCAACGAGGGAACTCAACAACTTACCGCCGCCAATGAACAAATTGCTTCCACCGTTCAGCAGGTGACCGGCGCCGCTCAGAACCTGGCCAATATCGCTGTGGAACTGCAAAAATCAGTGATTAAGTTCCGGGTTGACGAGAGTGACAAATAAAACTGCATGAAACGGCCAGAAAAACGGGCCGGCCGGCTATACTATGGGCTTGACAGGCTGATTTGCCAGGACAGCGCTTTCCTTACCCGCCCTTTTTAACTGAGCCAGTGCCCGAGCCAGTCGGCGGGCGCTTTCTTGAAGCGCTTTTTCGGCTTGGGTAACAAAACACAGCCGCAGTTCTCTTTCACCCTCTCGCGGGTGCACATAGAACGCTTCGCCCGGCACGAAAGACACCCCTGCGCCGAAAACCTGTTGCAACAAGCGACTGGACAGAATCGACCGGTTAATCCGGCACCAAATGAAAAAACCTCCCCGGGGTGCCTCAAAAAACAATTCTTCGCCGCAATATCGCCGGAGCGCTTTACTGAGCGCATTCCGGCGCTTTTTATATTCACCTCGCACCAGCGCCAAATGCCCCGGCAGCAGGCCACTTTGCAAAAACTGGCAAAGGAACCACTGGGCCAGATTATTGCTGTGCAGGTCAATGAATTGTTTTTCCATGGCCATCCGGTTCAAAAGAGCCGGGTGGGCCACTACGTAACCGGTGCGCAGTCCGGGAAATAAAACCTTGGAAAATGTGCTTAAATACACCACGCCACCATAGGCATCCATCCCTTTTAGAGACACGGGCGGCTTTTCGTCGTAATACAGCTCGCTGTAAGGGTCGTCCTCCACCACCACCAGCCGGTGCCGGGCGGCCAACCTCAACAGTTCGCGCCGCTCATTTTCCGGCATCAGGCGCCCGGTGGGGTTGTGGTACGTAGGAATCAAGTACAATAACTTGGGCCGGTAGCGGATCAGGTAATCTTCCAGGAGACTGAACGGAAATTGTCTTGCTACCGGCAAACCCAGAATCCTGGCGCCGGAGGCGCTGAATACCTGGTGGGCGCCGATAAAAGTAGGTGACTCCACCACCACATAATCCCCCGGCTCCAACATGGCCTTGCCGATCAAATACAACGCCTGCTGCGATCCGGCGGTTATCATCACGTTCTCCATAGTCGTTTCAATACTGCGGCCCACCAGCATCCGTGCCACCAGGCGGCGCAGATGGTCGTAGCCCTCGGTGGCGATATGCCCCAGGTCAACCGGGTCCATGCTTTTATTGTCTCCGGCAAAAATTTGTCGGAGAAGGTCAACCGGGTAAAACGCGGGATCGGGCATGCCCGCCATGCTGCCGCCGGAAACGTTGGGAGTGAGGATTTCCCTTAACATCGTGGACAGCGGCAATTTTGGGAAAGGGGTCATTAACTGCACCCAGGGCACTCTGCGTCCTCCGTCTTTACGTGCGGCGGGCACTTCGGCCACGTAAGTGCCGCTGCCTTCCCTGGCAAAAACCAACCCCTGTTTTTCCAGGTAACGGTAAGCGTTAATGGCCGTTGTACGGCTAACCCCGAACAGTTCGGCCAATTCCCTTTCCGGCGGCAGCCTGGTGCCGTCGGAGAAAACCATGTCCTGGATTTTTTCCCCGATGATACCGGCTATTTGCAGGTACATGGGTTGCCGGGACAGTTTGTCCAGCCTGGCGCCGGCAAGCGCCTTGGATATGTCCATTTACTCGTAATCGCCTCCCTGATAACCAATTACGCAACATTATTACTAATTGGATATTTGCGCTGTTTTTCCTTCTGGTTAAGATATAAAGAACACACATATGACAAGGTAAACTCCAAAATTGAACGGGCTCGCTCGTTCTTTTAAATTAAGCTCCCACGCATCCTTCCTAAAAATAGCAAACCCCTTTAAGCTTTGTCTTGCGGGGGAAACTGGATAGAATCCTTTGAACACCGGGGTGACACACATGAACACCACTAAAATATTACTTGACCCGAGCGGTGCCACAACACAGGAATTCTGGTCCGGAATCAGGGACAGTCTGCCGGTAATAGTGGGGATTGTACCCTTCGGGCTGGCCTGCGGCATATTGGGGATTACAGTGGGCATGACCCCCTTAGAAACTATATTGATGTCCGTTCTGGTGTTTGCGGGAGCATCCCAACTCGTGGCCATAACCATGCTGGGAGCGGGCACTGCAGGATGGGGCATGGTCGTCTTGACCACCCTGCTGATAAATTTACGCCACCTTCTGATGGGGGCGTCACTGGCTCCTTATATGACCCGTGTGCCTTTACCGTTACAAGCCGTGCTGGCCTTTGGTATTGTGGATGAATCTTACGCCCTGACCATGGATCGCATTCGACAAAAATACTACCACCCTGGTTATCAGTTTGGTTGCAACCTAGCATTTTACATCGCCTGGGTGACTTCGACCGTAGCGGGGGCATACCTTGGAAAGTACATTGCCGACCCGTTGACCTGGGGGCTGGATTTCGCCATGCCGGCCATGTTCCTGGCCCTGCTAATGCCCCGCCTGGTGGACAGGACCAGCGCCACGGTCTGCGCCTTGGCGGCGGCGGTGGCGGTTACCGCCGCCCTGTACCTGCCGGGGAAATGGCACATCATCATCGCCTGTCTGGCGGCCAGTATCGCCGGCGGCCTGCTGGAGGGTAAAAAAAGTGCTGCACAGTGAAATCATGTTTATAATTACCGGAATGGCTGTGGACACCTATTTCACGCGGTTCGCCTGCCTGGCTCTTTTTAGCCGCCGGCAGGTGCCGGGCCGGCTGGAAAAATGGCTGAAACACATGCCCACCGCTATACTGACAGCCCTAATCGCACCGGCTATCCTGCTGCCCCGGGGGAACCTGGATATCAGCACG
>JAKSCU010000324.1 GCA_022360435.1 Bacillota bacterium | reverse complement strand
TGTGGAGAAGAAAAAAAAGTAGATGTTTAACCGGTGCCGCTTTTTTAGCGGCGCCGGTTAAAGAAACCGGCTCAATGAGCTGCCTTAAAAATTTATTGTAAAATAAAGCAATGTAGAGAGGAATTAAACGAAGGTTTGTCCAATATTATATTGCTAAAATATGTCTAAGAAGGTGATCCGGTGCAAAGTGAAGGACAACTGGTGATTTTTGAGCTGGCCAGTCAGTTGTATGCCCTGCCCATTCAGGAAACCCAGGAGATTATCCGTATGACCGGTATAACCAAGGTGCCCAACACCAGGGATTTTGTGGAGGGTATCATCAATCTGAGGGGCAGCGTTGTACCTGTAATAAACCTGAACCGGCGGCTGGGCCTGCAAGAACACGAGCACGACGACTCCACACGTATTATCGTTGTCGAATACGACGGTCAAAAAGTAGGAATGATTGTCGACAATGTCCAGGAAGTGGGCAGATATAACGATGATGATGTCGAGCCACCCGCTGTAGCCGGTGATAGTGTAGAATTTCTCAACGGCGTGGTAAAAAAAGGGGATGAACTGTGGTTGCTGTTAAACCTGGGTAAAGTTTTATAGTGTGGTAAGGCCGGTGTTCCTTTAACGAGGAAGCCGGCTTATTAAATATTTTCCGGTGGCAACATTTTGTTTAATCCTTTATCCGGATATGTTCAATGTCAGCCGTTGCAGAGTTACAGAAGCGGAAGGGGGAAAACGTTAATATGTTTGTCAAAGACTTTATGACCACGTCACCAATTACCATTACCATCGATACGCCCATCCTGGAAGCACTGAACATAATGCGCAAAAGACAGGTTCACCAGTTGCCGGTGATGGAGCGCGGCAAGCTGGCCGGGCTGGTGGCGGAAAGAGAACTGCTTAAAGTATCCCCGTCGCCGGCCACAACGCTCAGCATTTACGAGATGAACCACCTGCTTGCCAAAATGACTGTTAAAGACATTTTGTTAAAAGACCCTATTGCCGTTGACTCAAACTGCACCATTGAAGAGGCCGCCCTGCAAATGCGCGAGCATCGCATACGTTCGCTGCTGGTGGTTGATGACGGGGTGCTTAAGGGCATAATAACCCAAACGGATGTTTTTGAGGCCCTGATCCGCATTTTCGGTTTAAGGAAACCGGGTATCCGGCTGGTGGTGGAAATGGAAAACAAGATTGGAGCCCTGGCCGATTTGCTCAACCTGGTAAAAAATCATGAATTAAACGTGCAGGGGGTCGCCTGCCGCGAAAAAGACGACCGGTTGGTGACAGTCATGGTCAGGCTTGGCGCCGCAAATGTCGATGATTTGCTGCGCGATTTTGCTGCAAACAACATCCAAGTGGTATACAATAGTAATTGACAACAACAATTGTGCAGATCGCAGTGCAAAAACAGGAGGAAGAGAACGGATGCAGGGGAATGAGCCACAGGTTAACATGGCCAGATATATAACCATCGCGGTGGATATAGCAACCCGGATTGTGCGCGGCGAGTATCGTCTCGGGCAAAAAATTTTCGGGCGCTCCACCCTGGCCGGCAAATATAATGTTTCTCCGGAAACCATCCGGCGGGCGCTGACATTGCTTCAAGAAAGGGGCATTGTCGACGTTATGCCGGGCATCGGTGTGGTTGTCAAGTCGGACCGGGCAGCCAGGGAGTACCTGGCGGATTACAATCAAAAGAGAATTCTGCTGGAAATACAGGAGCGTCTGGAGGTCTTGTTAAAAGAGCGGGAGAGATTGAACCACGAAATTGACAGGCTTACAAACCAGCTTCTGGACTATACATTCAAGATGGCCGGCCGTTTGCAAAAACTGGAGGAAGTGACTGTTCCCCATAACTCCCCGCTGCTGGGTAATTCGTTGTCCGAAGCCGGTTTTAGAGCCCGTACCGGCGCCACCGTTTTATCAATTTACCGCAACGGGCATGAAATTGTTTCACCCGAAGCCAACACTTCGCTTAAAGAGGGAGATGTGCTGCTGGTGGTGGGTACCCGCGAGTCGGCTGAAATGGTGCGGCAAATGATTACGGGAGAAGTGATATATTATCAAAAAGATGATCAAAACCCGGATTACCCGCAGGGCCAGCCCTCGTAAATTGTAAAATAACATCGCGTTATACTTTTATAATGGTTATTTGCCTTTTAAAGGTCTTTTTTTGCATTCCGGCGATAAAACATTTATGTTTCTGTAAGTGTTATACTATAATCTAAATAGTGCCTATTGGCAATATTCAAAAAACAATCTTTATTTAAAATATACAATATATTTTGAATAATTAACTATAAGGCTGTTTTAGCCTGATCAAACGCCGGTTTTAAATAAAAGATAAAATAAGAGGGGGCTGTGTTAATGGCGGAGAACAACCAAAAAGCGGGTACGGGGTTGATTCCACCCCACGTGAAGAAGTTCATCGACTGGGCGGCTGAGGATACCGAAGGATTCTGGGGGTATGCAGCCGAGCGGGCCATGGGTGAAATCCGGTGGTTTAGAAAGTGGGACAGGGTATTTAACTGGGATTACCCAAACTTCCAGTGGTTTATCGGTGGACAAACCAACATTTGCTATAATTGCCTTGATTATAACATTGAAAAGGGCAGGGCCGGGAGGGCCGCCATAGTGGCCGAATCCGGCGAAACCGGTGAAGTGCATACCGTAACTTACGCCCAGTTGTTTGAACTGGTTAAAGATTACGCCAGGGCTTTGCGCGGCATGGGGGTTAAAAAAGGAGACCGGGTTTCCATATATATGCCCACCGGCATCGAATCGGTGGCCGCCATGTTGGCTTGCGCCCGGGTGGGCGCCATTCACGTGGTTATTTTTGCCGGATTTTCTTCCAACGCCGTGGCCGATCGCCTGCAAATTTCCGGGGCCAGGTTTATCCTGACCCAGGACGAGGGCTCCAGGCGCGGTAAGCCCGTGGGGTTGAAGCCCATCGTAGACGAGGGTGTCGCCATGTGCCCCCCGGAACTGATTCAAAAAGTGGTGGTCCTGAGAAAGAACAAGGAGCAGGAACCGTCAATGGAAGAAGGCCGGGACATCTACTGGGAAGAATTCCTGGCCGGCGGGGAAGGGCGGAGCGACGCCTGCGAGGTCATGGATGCCAACGACCCGCTTTTCCTGCTGCCCACCTCGGGCACCACAGCCAAGCCCAAGGTGACGGTGCAAAAGCACGGCGGTTACCAGATTTATGTGTACAGTATGGGTCAATGGATTTACGGGCTGCGGGAAAGCGACGTCTGGTTCTGCACCTCGGATATCGGCTGGATTGTCGGCCATAGCTACAACGTTTACGGCCCGCTGCTGACCGGCTGCACCACGGTGCTATACGAAGGCACCCCTGACTACCCGACCAAGGACATGTGGTGGAAGGTGGCCGCCCGGAACAAGGCCACCGCGTTATGGCTTTCACCCACCGGAGTGCGCGGTATGATGCGCCTCGGTATTGAACAGGCCCAAAAACACGACCTGAGTTGCGTGGAAAGGATATTCTGCGCCGGCGAAGTGTTGAACCCACCCGCCTGGTCGTGGCTGCAGGAGCAGGTGTTTGAAAACAAGGTTCCGGTTATGGACCACATGTGGCAGACCGAAACATCCGGCCCCATTTTCGCCAATCCCTACGGTTTGGGCATCATTCCCGTTAAGCCGGGTTCGGCGCATGTTCCGGTGCCGGGCGTGGTGGCCGAGGTAATTGGCGAGAGTGACGGCAAACCCCTGGCCCCGGGCGAAAAAGGTATTGTGGTCATCAAGAAGCCTTTTCCCGGGCTTGTTTCCACCCTGTGGGGAGATCCCGAAGGATACCTGTACAATTACTGGGAGAGGCTTCCGGTATCCAAGGGCATGTATCTTTGCGGCGACGCCGCCTCCATGGATGAAGACGGCTACATTTGGTTTGCCGGTCGTTCCGACGAGGTGATTAAGATCGCCGCCCACCGGATTGGCACCGTGGAAGTGGAAAGCTCGCTTATTTCCCACCCGGCTGTGGTGGAGGCCGGGGTTTCGGGCGTGCCCGACGATTTGAGAGGAGAGGTGGCCTGCGCCTTTGTGGTGCTTAAGGCGGGCTTCGAACCCAGCGAGGAAATGAAAAAGGAATTGATTAGCCACGTGCGCAAAACCATGGGCGCCATCGTGGTTATGCGGGATATCCAGTTTGTCGGCACCCTGCCCAAAACCCGCAGCGGCAAAATTATGCGCCGGGTGATGAAAACCCTCTGGCTGGGCAACGAACTGGGCGATCTGTCGACTATTGAAGAGGCCGCGTCCATCGACGAGATCAAGGACGCCATAGGTAAGATGAAAGATTAAAATTGGCGCTGTGGTATAATATAAAGGCAAAAGGCAGACACGGGGACGGTTCTCTGGTCTGCCTTTTGTTTCTGGAGATAAACCACCCGCCATGAGGTTTGCTGCAATAGGTTCGGAGCGCAAGCGGTTAAATCGAGCGCTCACTTGAGAACCGTCAACCGTGCCTAACCCGCGTATAATAGTAATAATTTTGTATATTCTTTAATAGAAGGAGGTCAAACCTATGAGAGCTTTCATAAATAAAGTTTTAGGCGCGGCTGGCAAGTATACTGTTTGGGATTTTACTTTTTTGAAAATAACTCTTCTTTCTTTGGGTATTATTCTTGGAGCTTACTACGGGGATTTTTTCTTAAGATATATTTTTTTTCTATGGGTAGTTTTTATTGTTTCCTATCTTTGGATTATGTATAGAACTTTTGTCAAACATATGAATTGAACGTGTGTTGGAATATGCACATGGGCTGTTAAAATATTGACTGTATCCTAATAAAACAAGTGCAAGGAGAAAAGATATAAAAACCGCCGGATTAATTATTCGGTGGTTTTTTCAGGCAGGTGAGTGTCGTTGGGGAACTGCAATCAGAGCAACACAACAACCAGAAGCGTTAGTTCCTTTGCTAGGCGCCTCATTTTTCGTAAAATTTACCGGGTGCTTAAAAAGGTTTTAATCGCTCTGGCCATGATTTTCAGCCCTTTTGTCATCTGGGTGATACTGTCTTTGAACAGGGAACTTATTGTGGTCATGGCCAACTGGGACTGGCTTTCCGGCACTTTTCCCCGCTTGTTTGACGCGCTGGGCGAGCATGTCAACACATACGAATTTGCCAGGGGATTTAACGAGGCGGCGTTGGGCGGTCTTCTTACCTTGTACGGGGTAATTGTTACGGTGTGGTACTACCAGATGGTCAGGGCCCAAGAAGTGACGGAGAAAAGGTTGTTCGTTATCGATGAACTGTTGGAAGAGCTAAAAAAGAATCGCCATATAGTCGGTGACTTAAATGAGGGCAAAGTCGAGCAATACAAGAGTGACGGCAGGGATGGCAAACAAACTTTTTTTGATACCGAAGCATGGCACAAACTGGGCGGAGACGTGGCCCTGCTGCCCAGACGCTTGTATCTCAGGTTGAGCGTTCTTTACGGGTGCCTGAACCGCTGTGCCCACCCGGACGATTATTTGAAAAATAAAGCGGTAATTGACCGTATCGCCGGCATTGTTTCGGACCTGCACCGGTACCGGTGCAGTTTAAGCCGACCTGAAATATCTTAGTGCAAAAAATCATTTTTTTAAATTAAACCAAATAAAAATTATCAACAGACTTAGATAAGATTAAGTTTAAAAACACTCTGTATTATCAACAATGCTCTCTGTACCACGGGACGGCTCAATTTTAAAGGGGGTAGGCTTTTTGCTGTCACCAAGCCTGGAGGATTACTTGGAAGAAATATATCGTTTTTCCCTGCACAATGATGTGGTGCGGGTAAGCGATATAGCAACCTGCCTGGACGTAACCATGCCCTCGGTGAATAATGCCATACGTAAATTAAGCAGTGAAGATTATTTGGTTTATAAAAAATACAGAGAATTGGTTTTAACTGATAAAGGCCGTAGATTAGGCAAATTTTTAGTTGAAAGAAATAGCATATTGCAAGAATTTTTAAAAGTAATTTACTCAAATTGTGATATAAAAGCTGAAGCCGAAGCTATGGAACATTATTTAACTATGCCCAGTATCAGGTCCATAGAGAGCCTGGTTGATTTTTTTGAAAAAAACAGCGCATGCAGACAAAAGTTTTTGGAACATTACCGCCACAGGTCGGAACAAGGACTTGGCCTGGTTAATGGTTATAGAGAGTAATTAAAATAACTACACAAAAAATAATTTTTTAAGGCTTTAAAATCTATATTAGGGGTCCGGCCTTAAACGGTTCTTACATGGAACCGTTTTTTCTGTACTCTTAGGAAAGTATACCACCGGCCATATTAATGGCCGGATTCAAGGATAAGAGTATTAAAAAGCGCACGCAGAGTGAACCGAATGAGTGCGCTTTTTTTGTTATTTATTTACTTTAGGTTTTAGTAACACACCATGTTGATTATTCATATTATTGATAATGTGTTGTTAGAGGCGCTTAACAAACTAAATCCAGCTAAACTTTTAAGGGGGTTGGGTAATATGGGTAAACCTGTTTCATTGAGTTGCTTGACCAACGGGTCATTTGCCCTGATTACGGAAGTGGCTGTAGAGGGTTTAACCCGGCGCAGGCTTCTGGACCTTGGCCTGGTGCCCGGCACCAAGGTGGAGGTTATCCGCCGCAGCCCGGTTGGAGACCCCATTGCTTATGGTGTCAGAGGGGCGGTTATAGTGTTGCGTAAGGAAGTGGCCAGTAAAGTTTTTTGTGAAGACCTGGGGCGATAGTTCTTTACTATTTAAATTACGAAGGAGGACGGGAGAAAAAAATGGGACTCACTTACCAGTCTGCCGGCAGATCGGTTGCCCGGGCACTATTCAATATCAAAATGAATGACCATGAACCTGTGATTGCGCTGGCCGGTAATCCCAACACGGGCAAAAGTACGGTGTTTAACTCTTTGACCGGCCTGCGCCAGCATACCGGCAACTGGCCGGGCAAAACGGTTTTGCGTGCTGAAGGGATTTTAATTCATAAGGGCTTAAAGTATAAATTAATAGATTTGCCCGGTACTTATTCATTGTTGGCCAATTCAGCCGACGAAGAAGTGGCCAGGGACTTCATTTGTTTTGGCAAACCGGATGCCACCGTCGTGGTGGTGGACGCCACGTGCCTGGAACGCAACCTGAACCTGGTGCTGCAGGTTATGGAAATCACCGATAAGGTCATTGTCTGTGTGAATTTGATTGATGAGGCGCGGCGCAAAAAGATTGAAATTGACATAGATAAATTAAGCGAAAAGCTGGGCCTGCCGGTAATCGCCACCGCCGCCCGCAGCGGAGAAGGTTTCCACCGGTTGGTGGACACTATTGGCGATGTGGCTCGGGGGCGCCTGACGCCGAAACCAAAGCCGGTGCGTTACACCCGGGAGGTGGAAGAGGCTGTGGCCCGCCTGGAGCCTACGGTGCGAAATGTGATTGGCGGCGAGGCAAGCGCCCGCTGGGTGGCATTGCGTCTGCTTGACGGCGATACCAAACTGGTACAGGCAATGGAAAAGTTTTTCGGCGCCAGGGAAATGGTTTCGGTGATGCGGGAGGTGCTGGCATGAGTTCCGGGACCACTTGGGATTCCCTTTTGCAGGAGGCGCAAACAATTACCGGCTCAAATCAAAATACGGTGCGGGATAGTATTGTCAAGAGTATATATCAGGCCGCCGAAAATATAACAGCCGACGTGGTCACATGCACTGCTCCGGAACGAACAAATTGGGATCGTAAAATTGATAACATACTTACTTCCCGGGTATGGGGCTTTCCTATTATGTTCGGAGTGCTGGCGGTGGTGTTTTGGCTGACCATTGCCGGCGCCAATGTGCCTTCCAGCATGCTGGCCACGGGGCTTTTTTGGTTTGAAGACCGGCTGACCGCACTCTTTATGGCCATGAACGCCCCGGATTGGCTGCACGGTTTTTGGGTTTTGGGTGTCTACAAGGGGTTGGCCTGGGTTGTGTCGGTTATGCTGCCGCCCATGGCCATATTTTTCCCCATGTTTACATTGCTGGAGGATTTGGGTTACTTGCCCCGGGTCGCTTTTAACCTGGACCGCTTTTTTAAAAAAGCCGGGGCGCACGGCAAGCAAGCCCTTACCATGAGCATGGGTTTCGGGTGCAACGCCGCCGGCGTTATTGCCTGCCGTATCATTGAATCCCCCAGAGAACGGCTGATTGCCACACTGACCAACAATTTTGTGCCCTGCAACGGCAGATTTCCCACTTTAATAGCCCTGGTCAGCATATTTGCCGCCGGCACCGTGTCGTTATCCCTCAGCAGCGCCGTGGCCACCTTGGCCGTAGCCGGCCTGGTGGTTTTTGGCGTCGCGGTAACGTTATTTATATCATGGACACCGTCCAAAACTTTATTGAGAGGTGAATCGTCGTCATTTTCCCTGGAACTGCCCCCTTATAGAAAACCGCAGGTAGGCCGGGTATTGATTCGATCGGTGCTGGATCGGACGATATACGTGCTGGGCCGCGCGGTCATTATAGCCGCTCCGGCCGGCGGTTTTGTCTGGATATTGGCCAATACCATGGTTGGCGATGTTAGCGTTTTAAATATGGTTGCCGGCTGGTTGGATCCCTTTGCCAAGTTTATGGGTTTGGACGGTTTTATCTTGCTGGCCTTTATTTTGGGCCTGCCGGCAAACGAGATTGTTTTTCCCATACTGATAATGAGTTACGTCAGCGGTGGCGCCATGATGGAACTGGAAAGCCTGGCGGACCTGCGCCGCTTATTGGTAGATCAACACGGGTGGACCTGGCTGACAGCTCTTTGTACCCTTGTATTCGCGCTTTGTCACTGGCCCTGTGGCACAACCCTCTATACTATTCAAAAAGAGCAGCATAGATGGCGCTGGACCGTCCTGGCGGCCCTAATCCCCACCAGTGTGGGTATAGCTGTCTGCATTGTGCTGAATAACCTGGTTCGGGCGTTGGGGTTGGTTTAAAACAAGGGAGGAAGTTAGAAAGAGCGCTCATTGGAAACCCAATGAGCGCTTTGTTGAAAACAAACTTGCACAGGAGGTTTGGGAAACGCCGATTATTGAAACTTGTCCTTGACATCGTTTAATTCTTCGATAGAATCAATCTCCACGTAAGCCGGCACCACCAGGCCGATTTTGGCCCCTTCCAGGTTGGGACCCAGGTTTTCCACGCTGTCTTCCACTTTGGCGTAATAGTCGGCGTGGGTGCCCGGCAGCCAAGCCGAAACGATGCCGTCGAATTCACCCTGGCCGATACCGGTCCACATTATTCCAGCATCCACTGCTATGGCTTCCACCTGATAGCCCATGTCCTCCAGAATATTTTTCACCACATGGGTGCTGGCGATTTCGGAATCCCATTCCACGTAACCCAGGGTGGTTTCACCTTTTTCGCCGGCTTCAGCGGGAATCCATCCGCTGACCGTGTCGTTATTTTCTTCAATCCATTTCCTGGCGGCCTCATCGGGACTCATGCCCCCCTCGATGTCCACCATCACAGCTTCCATGTCCGCGGGTTTCCAATAGAAATTGTCCAGCAGGGCGTAAACTTCAGGTTTTTCCTCTTTTAGGCCCTGGCGCACGATAGTGGCGATATGTTCTTCACCGCCGTAAATGCCCTTGGGGTCATCAAGGTATTTGAGCTCCCACGCAGCGAATTTCCAGTGCGGGGTCCAACCGGTGACCGCAACCCATTCATTTTTGTCTATGGCTTCTTTCAGTGCCGCGGCCATGGCCGGGCTGCTGCTGTCCTGCAGTTCAAAGTCAAGATTGTAATCCACGATAGCTTTTTCCGTAGCTTTCATAATACCGGCGCCGGGTTCAATACCGATTAGTTTCCCCTTTGCTCCTTTGGCCGCTTGTTCGCCGCTTTCATTGTTGCATCCAGAGACCGTAGCCGCGAGGAATGCCACCACAACTAAGAGAGTCAATGTTGTTACCAGTTTCTTCACTTTTCAATTTTCCTCCTTTTACTATTTATCCTTGAGGGGGTGTTTCTTTTTTTGACCCAAATTTTGGGTAATACGGTCGAGAATCATAGCGATGATCACAATGGCCAGTCCCCCTTCAAAGCCCGTGGGAACATCAAGGCGCTGAATACCCCTGAGCACTTCCTTGCCCAACCCGCTGACGCCAATCATGGCGGCAATTACCACCATGGACAGGGAGAGCATGATGCACTGGTTTACCCCCGCCATGATGGTGGGCATGGCTACCGGAAGCTGAACTTTGAACAATTTTTGCATCTGGGTGGAGCCGAAAGCTTCGGCTGCTTCCACCAGTTCCACCGGCACCTGCCGGATACCCAGGCCGGTAAGCCTGATGGCCGGCGGCATGGCGAAAACAACGGTGGCAATCAGACCGGGTACCGTGCCGATACCGAAAAAGAACACCGCCGGGATCAGGTAAACGAATGGTGGCATGGTTTGCATAAAGTCCAACACCGGCATGGTTATTCTGTGCACTGTATTGCTGCGGGCCGTCCATATCCCCATCGGTATCCCTATGATCAGCGCCAGTATGGTGGCCGAAATCACCATCGACAGCGTCTGCATGGAGGGCTCCCAGATGTTCAAGTTGTAGATCAGGAACAAACCCGCCGCGGTTCCGGCGGCCACGCGCCAGTTGGCTATATACCACGCAAAGGGTAAAAACAGTAAAATTAAAATCAGGGGAGGAATGGCCAGCAGAGCCGCGGTAAAGTTTTCAACCAAAAACTCAATGATTACTACAATAATGTCAAACAAAGGCCCAAGGTTTTGGGTGGCCCATTCCACCAACCAATCCACCCACTCGCCGATGGGAATCTTAGGAATCAAAATCGTCACCGCCTCTCCGCACCATACCGGCCAGCACCGAGCCGCGCACAATAACACCCAGCATCCGCTCCTGTTCGTCAATGACGGCGATGGGGAAGCGGGATTCGGCAATCAATGGTATCAAGTCGTTGAGCGGCGTGGCCGGGGCCACTTTGGGGGTATCGCGGACAATTATGTCATTTAAATTGTCTTTATGCTCCTCGATGGCTTGTAGGGCATCGTCGGCCAGCACAAGTCCTGCAAGGCGCCTGTCCTTGGACAAAACAAAGATGCTGGAAATACCGTTTTCTTTCATGCGCCGCAAGGCCTGCCGGGGGCCATCCTTGGTGGTTACCACGGCGTCGGGTTTTTTCATCACGCCTTCGGCGGTCAGCACCTTGGACATGTCCACATCCTCAACAAACTTGGCCACGTATTCGTTGGCCGGATTGGTGAGTATTTCCTCGGGGGTGCCGATTTGGATAATGGCGCCGTCTTTCATCAGGGCAATGCGGTCGCCTATTTTGAGAGCCTCGTCCAGGTCATGGGTAACAAAAACAATAGTCTTGTTCAGGGTGGCCTGCAGGGACAGCAATTCGTCCTGCATGCCCTTTCTAATTAACGGGTCCAGCGCGCTGAAGGCCTCGTCCATCAGCAAAATGTCAGGGTCGCTGGCCAGGGCCCGGGCCAGTCCCACCCGCTGCTGCATGCCTCCGCTAAGCTGGTCGGGCATGCTTTCTTCCCATTCTTTTAAACCCACCACTTCCAAAACCTGCCGGGCCTTGGCCAACCGCTCTCCTTTTTCCATCCCCTGCACTTCCAGGCCGAAGGCCACATTGTCCAATACCGTGCGATGCGGAAAAAGAGCAAAACGCTGGAACACCATGCCCAGCTTACTGCGCCTGGCCTGGCGCAAAGTTGCTTCATCGACTTTTGTGATATCCTCACCGTCGATCAGTACCTGGCCGCCGGTGGGCTCAATCAGGCGGTTTATGCAACGGAGCAGGGTGGACTTGCCGCTACCGGAAAGCCCCATCAATACGAATGTCTCCCCGGCTGTGATGTCAAAGGAGACGCTGTGCACACCCACCGTGCTTTTAGTGGCCGCAAGTATTTCTTCTTTGCTTTTGCCTTGCTCCAGCAGTTTAATGGCCCGGTTCGGGTGTTCGCCAAAAATTTTCACCAAGTTTCGCACGCTGACTTTGGTCATGTAAGATGCAGATCCTTCCTTTTTGCCGCTTAAAAATCTGTTGCCGGGCGCCGCGCTAAAACATAATATGTCCTTATAACATCCGCACCAGTCATATACAACAGGCAAGATGCTGGCACACCGAAAATATGGTTAAAGTTGCCGACACTTCAATTATTGTATCAAACATGCGGCCAATTGTCCAGTTGATAGGGGCATTTTGATATGTAATGCAATATTGACACTTTTTTTATCTGAATTTATAATAATGTTTAAACATAAAAGTGTTAACCTTCAGGGACGGGTGGAATTCCGTACCGGCGGTGAGGACATGTCCAAGCCCGCGAGCCCGCAAGGGTTGATCCGGTGCAACTCCGGAGCCGACAGTAAAGTCTGGATGGGAGAAGGTGTGGACCCAAAGGGATATTTATGCCTGCTTGGGTTAATGTGCCTGTGCTTGTATCGTGCCCTGAAGAAATTGCTTCGGGGCATTTTTAATTTGACGGCGGGATGGTGGACAATTGGGCGCCCAACAAGATCGTTTTTTTATGCGACAAGCATTGTTATTGGCGGCGAAAGCCTTGGGAAGGACAAGTCCCAACCCCATGGTGGGAGCGCTGGTGGTCCGGGACGGGCAAATCATAGGCTCGGGTTACCACGCCCGGGCGGGGACGCCCCACGCCGAGATACACGCTTTGCGCGCGGCGGGGGAAATGGCTCGGGGAGCAACCCTGTACGTTACCCTGGAGCCGTGCTGCCACCATGGCCGCACTGGGCCTTGCTCGGAGGCGGTTATCTCGGCCGGAATAAGCCGGGTGGTTATGGCCATGCGGGATCCCAATCCCCAAGTGGCCGGCAGGGGGGCAAAGAGACTTGAGGAAGCCGGCATCCAGGTGGTCGGCGAAGTCTTGGAAGACGAAGCGAAAAAGCTTAACGAGGTGTTCATCAAATATATCACCACCGGGCAACCATTTGTGGTTATGAAAACCGCCATGAGCATGGACGGTAAAATTGCCGCCGCCAACGGCGAATCCAAGTGGATTACCGGCGCGGCATCCAGGGTCCGGGTGCACCGGCTGCGGGACCGGTATGACGCCATACTGGTGGGGGTGGGGACGGTTTTGGCCGACAACCCGTCATTAACCACCCGTTTACCGGAAGGCGGGGGAAAGGACCCGGTGCGGGTTATCCTGGATACCCGAGCCAGAACGCCGCTGGACGCCAGGATTATCAAGCAGGCGTCGGTTGCCCCGGCCATCGTCGTTACCGCTCCCGGGGCGCCGCCACAAAGGGTGCGCGGGTTGCTGGACGCCGGCGCGCAAATAATGGTCATTGAAAGCGATGACGGCGGGCTCAGTTTGCCCGGGTTGCTGCGGGAACTGGGCCGGAAGGAGATTACCAGCCTGCTGGTGGAAGGCGGGGCCGGGGTAAACGGTTCCTTTGTTAAAGAGGAACTGGTGGATAAAGTATATTGGTTCATAGCCCCCAAAATAATTGGCGGCGCTGCCGCCCCGGGTCCGGTGGGCGGTGTCGGGATAACCGCGCTGTCCGAGGCGCTGGAAATCACCGACATTTTGGTTGACCGCTACGGGGATGATATATGCGTTGAAGGAAACGTTATGAAAAGAGGTGTATGATTGTGTTCACCGGTCTGGTGGAAGAAGTGGGCCATTTAGCCTCCCTGCGCCGGGGGGCCGACTCGGCGAGGCTTAAGATTAACGCCGGATTAATCATGGAAGGCCTGGCCGTTGGCGACAGTATCGCGGTAAACGGCGTGTGCCTGACGGCCGTTTCCTTTGGCGGCAGCTTTTTTTACGCCGACGTAATGGCGGAGACCTTGGCCAAAACCAACCTGGGCGAGTTGAAGCCGGGGGACCGGGTCAACCTGGAACGGGCCCTGAGGCTGGGTGACCGGCTGGGGGGGCATTTGGTCAGCGGCCATATAGACGGTGTGGGTAATATAGCAGAGAGTGAAAAACATGACATTGCCACCCTGGTGACCATATCCGCGCCTCCGGAAGTGATGCGTTACATTATCCGGAAAGGGTCGGTGGCCGTGGACGGCACCAGCCTGACGGTGGTGGATTTCGACCCAAAGTCCTTTATTGTGTCGCTGATCCCGCATACCGCCCACGCCACGGTGCTGGGCGAGAAAAAGAAAGGTGACCGGGTCAACCTGGAAGGAGATATAATCGGTAAATATGTGGAACGCTGGGTAACCGGGGATAAGACGGGAAACAAAGATGATGACGGCAAGGGGGTAATTAGCGGGGACTTTTTGGCCCGGCACGGGTTCTTGTAAATTTATCAACTGTTATTACAGGAAGGATGGAGGAAAATGAAATTCAGCACCATCGAAGAAGCCATCGAAGAAATCAGACTGGGCAAAATGCTCGTGGTTGTGGACGACGAGGATCGTGAGAACGAGGGTGATCTGGTGATGGCGGCGGAAAAAGTGACTCCGGAAGCTATCGCATTCATGGCCTCTTACGGTCGCGGTTTAATTTGCATGCCCGTAATCGGCTCCCGTCTTGACGAATTGGATCTGCCGGCCATGGTTTCACACAACACCGACCCGCACGGAACCGCTTTTACAGTGTCCGTTGACCATAAGGACACCACCACCGGCATTTCGGCCCACGAAAGGGCCGCTACCGTGCGCGCCATGCTGGACCCCCAAATCAAATCCGAGGACCTGCGCCGGCCCGGACACATTTTCCCGCTGCGGGCCAAGGCGGGCGGCGTGCTGCGCCGGGCCGGGCATACCGAGGCGGTGGTGGACCTGGTCAAGCTGGCCGGCCTGTATCCGGCCGGTGTGATTTGTGAGATTATGAAAGATGACGGCGCCATGGCCAGAGTGCCTGAATTAATGGAGTTTTGCGCCACCCACGACATGAAACTGGTAACCATAGCCGACCTGATTGAATACCGGCGCCGGCACGAGAAGTTGATCCGCAGGGTGGATTCGGCCAGGCTGCCCACCGAGTACGGTGAATTTGTGGCCGTGGCCTACGAGAGCGTGTTGGACGGCAAAGAGCATATAGCACTGGTCAAAGGGGACCTGAACAGCGTGGAAGCGCCGCTGGTGCGAGTACACTCCGAGTGTCTCACCGGTGACGTGTTCGGTTCCAGCCGGTGCGACTGCGGCGCCCAACTGGCCCGGGCCATGCAAATAATCGACGGCGAGGGCGCCGGCGTATTGCTGTACATGCGCCAGGAGGGGCGAGGCATCGGCCTGTCCAATAAAATAAAAGCTTACAAATTGCAAGATCAGGGCAAGGATACCGTGGAGGCCAACGAGGCCCTGGGGTTTCCGGCGGATTTGCGCGATTACGGTATCGGCGCCCAGATACTGGTAGACCTGGGGTTGAGCAAAATCAGGCTGATGACCAACAATCCCAGAAAGATTGCCGGCTTGGAAGGCTACGGCCTGCAGGTTGCCGGCAGGATGCCCGTAGAAATTTGCCCCGGCCAGGACAATAAATTTTACCTCTGCACCAAGAAAAGGAAATTAGGTCACTTGCTTTCCATTGCCGAGAAATAAAAAAAGTCGAAAGTCAAAATGAGATTTGATTCTTATTAGATTGGACTTAGACCCGTATAATAATATAAACCGCTTAATAATAAAACGCATAACCAAGGGGAGGATCGCAACATGGTCAAAGTATATGAAGGCCACCTGGTGGGTGAAGGGCTTAAGTTCGGCATAGTGGTGGGACGTTTTAACGAATTTATTACCAACAAGCTGCTCAGCGGCGCGCTGGACGCGCTGCAGCGTCATGGCGTTTCACAGCAGGACGTGGAAGTGGCCTGGGTGCCCGGCGCATTTGAGATACCGGCGGTGGCCCGCCGCATGGTTGACATGAACCGCTATAACGCTGTTTTATGCCTGGGGGCGGTTATCCGGGGCGCCACACCTCATTTTGATTACGTTGCCGCCGAAGTTTCCAAAGGTATCGCCAAAGTTGGCCTGGATTCCGGCATGCCCGTGGTGTTCGGGGTCATCACCGTTGATACTATTGAACAGGCCATTGAGCGGGCCGGCACCAAGGCCGGCAACAAAGGCTGGGACGCCGCTGTTACGGCTATAGAGATGGCCAACCTGAACAAGGTTCTGAGTATATAGCAGCAGCATAATAGAGATTTGGAGGCGGTTATGGATAATAAGACACTACAAAACCTGGCGGAGGTGGCGGCGTACAGTCCCGCGCCGGACCGGCGTCTTTTCTCGGCATCCCATGAAGAAATTGCCCGCGGGTTAACCACCGACATATACTTTATTCGTACCCGGGAACTGCTGCGTCATATGGGATTGGACCGCACGCCGGTTACAGCCGAAATTTTTGCCGGCAGAAATGGTGTTTTGGCCGGTGTCCAGGAAGTGAAAAACCTGTTGCAGGGGTTGCCGGTCCAGGTTTGGTCGCTGCCCGAGGGTGCCGGGTTTGCTGAAAAAGAAACCATCATGCGCATATCCGGAGCCTACGACGACTTTGGCATTTATGAAACCGCCCTGCTGGGCATGCTGGCCAGTTCCAGCGGCTGGGCCGCCGCGGCGCGGCAATGTCGCGAGGCTGCCGGAGCAAAAAGCATGTTTTGCTTCGGCGCCCGGCATGTGCACCCGGCGGTGGCGCCGGTGATGGAGCGGGCAGCCATCCTGGGCGGCGCGGACGGAGCCAGTTGCATTTTGGGGGCCAAACTGGCGGGAAGCGAACCGCTTGGCACAATGCCCCACGCGGCGATGCTGGTTGTGGGCGATACCCTTGCGGTAGCCAGGCAATATGTCAAGGTTATGCCCCCGGGTGCTCCGGTAATTATACTGGTGGACACTTTTAAAGACGAGGCCGAGGAAACTCTGCGGGTGGCCGAAGCGCTGGGCCGGGATTTGCAGGGCGTCAGGCTGGATACCGCCGGCGAAAGGGGCGGCGTAACTCCGGGGCTGGTGCGCGAAGTCAGGGCCCGCCTGGATCAGGCCGGTCACCGTTCGGTGCAGATATTTGTTTCCGGGGGATTAAACCCCGAGCGTATCCGGTTGCTGTCCGGAGCCGGCGCCGACGCTTTCGGCGTGGGAAGCTTTATATCCGGCGCGCCGGCCATTGATATGACCATGGACATTAAAGAAGTGAACGGCAACCCCGTGGCCAAGCGGGGCCGGCTGCCCGGGAAATCGGACGCCCCGGGACTAAAGAGAATAATTTAAAAGCATGGAGCCGTAAAGTACAAAAAACGGCTTGCGCCGTTTTTGTCAATAATTTAAGCTTTTAAATTAGATGGCCCGCTGGACTTTCCCGCTGCGAAGACATCTGGTGCAGACCACGATCCTGCGGGGTGTACCGTTGATGTTGGCCTTGACCCTTTGCAGGTTGGGCGCCCAGTTTTTCTTGGTGCGGATGTGGGAGTGACTGATTTTCATGCCTACGGTGACACCTTTATCACATACTACACATTTTCTGGCCATGGTAAACACCTCCTTAGTTACAAGACTTTTATATTCTAACAGATTCGTTGTTCATGTGCAACCAAATTCATTAACCAATTTCCCTGTCAAACAAATTTTCGCAAGGGGGCTTGGTTAATGGGGAGGATATGTGGGCGCTTGCTTCAAAATACTGATTTGCAAAAATAAACCAAACCCCAAGGGGCTGACTATGGATAAGGATAAATTAAACCACCCCCTCGATATACAGGTCAAGTACCTGAAAATGGTTGGACCGCGCCGGGCCGAACAGTTGGCCCGGTTAAAAATATATAGTGTGCATGATTTGCTATACCACTTTCCCCGGGATTATTTGGACCGCAGCCGGACGGTTTCCCCCTTCGGAATGGCGGAGGGCGCCGATGTTACCGTCCGGGGCCGGGTTCTGAACGTCTCGGAGACACGCCCCCGGAGAAATCTGACCATCACCAAGGCGGCGCTGGAATCCGACCGGGGAGTGTTTTACGCCGTTTGGTTCAACCAGGCATACGTCAAAAAAACCTTGCGGCCCGGCACCGAATTATTAATCAGCGGCAAGATAGACCGTGCTTTCGGAGCTGTGCAGGTTCAGGTGCAGGACTTTGAAGTGATGGATAAAAATGAAGAACTCCTCCACGCCGGTCGCATAGTGCCGGTATATTCTTCCACCGCGGGATTGAACCAGCGGATGATGAGGAATTTTATCCACGCGGCGCTGGAACAATGGGGCGGCGCATATGCTGAATTCCTGCCGCAGCGGCTGCTGGACGAAGAAAAGCTGCCTTCGCTTCCGGCGGCGCTGGAACACATTCATTTCCCCACGGAAAAGGACTCCGCCGAGCGGTCGCGCAAACGGTTTGTGTTTGAAGAATTTTTGCTGCTGCAGTTGCGCTTATTGTTGCGACGCCGCAGCATAAACCGGGAATACAAGGAACACCGTTATCCGGACCGGCGCGAACTTCGGCAAAAGTACATAGGCGGCTTAAAATTTGCGCTCACCGTCGCCCAGCAAAGAGTAGTGGGTGAAATTTACGACGACCTGGACAAAGCCCTCCCGATGAACAGGCTGCTGCAGGGTGACGTGGGTTCGGGTAAAACGGTGGTGGCGGTGCTGACGCTGCTCCGGGCGGTGGAAGGCGGCATGCAGGGAGCGTTTATGGCTCCCACCGAAGTGCTGGCGGAACAACACCACCTTTCCCTGTCCGCCTCGCTGGAGCCGCTGGGGGTCAAGACGGCTTTGCTCAGCGGCGGTCTGGGGGCTAAAGAGCGCCGCCGGCTGCTGGAACAAATAAAATTCGGAGAGGTTTCAGTTGTGGTGGGTACCCAGGCGCTGCTGCAGGAAGACGTACGGTTCAAAAGGCTGGCGGTGGTTGTTATAGATGAGCAGCACCGCTTCGGGGTCAGGCAGCGGGCCGTGTTGTTGGAAAAGGGGCTGCGGCCCGACGTGCTTATCATGACCGCCACCCCCATACCACGCACCCTCTCCCTGACTGTTTACGGGGACCTGGACATGTCCGTAATCGACAGCATGCCCCCGGGGCGGCAGCCGGTGCGCACATATTACGTATCCCCCGATGAACTGCCCAGGGTATTCGGCTTTGTGTCCGCACAGGTAAGGTCGGGACGCCAGGCCTATGTGGTATGCCCGCTGGTGGAGGAATCGGAAAAGATGGATTTGCAGGCCGCCGAAGAGCTGTACCGGCAGTTGGTTGAAAATGAATTGCGTGACTGCCGGGTGGCGTTGTTGCACGGGCGCATACCAGGAAGCGAAAAGGAAAAAGTAATGGGAGAGTTCCGGGCGGGCAATATCGACGTGCTGGTCAGCACCACGGTAATCGAGGTGGGAGTGGACGTGCCCAACGCCGGAGCAATTGTAATAATTGACGCCGACCGTTTTGGCCTGGCCCAACTGCACCAGTTGAGGGGACGGGTGGGACGCGGCGGCGGTGAAGCGCACTGTATACTGGCCGCCCGGCTGCGCACCAGGGAAGCGGCGGAGCGTATCAGGGCGATGAAAACAAGCAACGACGGCTTTTTTCTGGCGGAAAAAGACCTGCAAATCAGGGGGCCGGGGGACGTCACCGGTGTGCGGCAGTCGGGAATGCCGGAATTTAGATTGGCCGACCTGGCAAGGGACCGGGAAATCCTAATAAAAGCCCGCCATTGGGCGGAGGAATTGCTCGGTTCCGACCCGGACCTGGCCAAAGAGGAAAACCGGCCCCTGAAAGAATATTTGCGGCGTTTCCAGCAGCGGACGGAAAACTTTGATCATATAAGCTAGCAAATAAATGCAAAATAACTAACAGCACATAACATGCGGCAATAAAAGCAGAGGTGTCACACATGGGCAAGCCGGGTTATGACGAAATATTCAAAAATATGGTAAAGTCGGCTTACCGCGGCAATATGCCTGAGGAAGCGGAAAAAATGCGGCGGCAGGGCGATAAGCTAACGGAAAAATATATTCGCTACGCTTGCGGCGGCGGGGACCCGAACCGGGTGGTGTTCAAGGTAAAGGATTGCGACGGTTCCTGCGACACCGGCGGAGAAACCAAATGCGAAGCTTCGTGCCTGTTCAGCGCCATTGTCCGGGACATGGAGGGCAATGTGGTTATTAAACACAATAACTGCGCCGGTTGCGGCAAATGCGTGGAAGTGTGCAAAGAATATTCCCTGGTGGATAAAAAAGAATTCGTGCCGCTCATCGAATTGTTGAAAAACCGTAGCGCGCCTATTTTTGCTATTGTGGCCCCGGCTATCATCGGTCAGTTCGGCCCGGCGGTTACCCCCGGTAAAATGAGAACCGCCTTTAAAAAGCTTGGTTTTTACGGCATGGTGGAGGTGGCGCTGTTTGCCGACATTCTTACTCTTAAAGAGGCGCTGGAGTTTGACCGGTACGTTACCGGGGAACAAGATTTCATGCTTACCAGCATGTGCTGCCCCATATGGGTTTCCATGGTCAAGCGGGTCTATAAGGACCTGGTGCCCCATATATCGCCCTCGGTGTCGCCCATGGTGGCCTGCGGCAGGGGTATCAAACACTTGCACCCCGGGGCCAAAGTGGTTTTTGTCGGCCCGTGTATAGCCAAGAAAGCCGAGGCCAAGGAAGATGACATTAAAGATGCCGTGGATGCGGTGCTGACTTTCCAGGAAGTAAAGCAAATTTTGGCGGCGCTGGACATAAAGGCCGAAGAACTGGAGGAAGACCCCAGCGAGCACTCTTCCACCGCCGGCAGGATCTATGCGCGGACCGGCGGTATAAGCAGGGCGATATCCGACACCCTGGACAGGCTGCGGCCCGACAGAAAAATCAGGCTCAAGGCGGTGCAGGCCGATAGCGTCAAGGATTGCAAAAAAATATTAAACGAAATTTTGGCCGGCCAGTTGGAAGCTAATTTTCTGGAGGGGATGGGCTGCCCCGGAGGATGCGTGGGCGGTCCCAGGGTGCTCGTCGACCCCGCGGAGGGCCAAAAATTTATCGAAGCGTACGGGCGGGAGGCCATGTCCCCAACCCCGGTGGACAATAAATATGTGCTGGAGTTATTGAAACAGCTTGGCATAGAGCATGTGCGTGATTTTCTGGACAGTGATAAAGCCGCCATCTTTATCAGGAGTTTTCGTTAGGTAATGTGTCGTTAATTGTCATAGTGCTATTGACTATATGCTTTCAAACCGGTAAAATAACTAACCAAAGGGGAGTAGCTGCCCGGTATGACGGGTTGTCAAATCGTCAACACGACCGACAGGTCCGGTTTGGCATAGTTTATCAGACTACTAAGCGAGACCTTCACGTTTGCGGGTGAGGGGCTCGCTTTCTGTTTATGCTAATGTCAAACAAAATTCCCGAAGAAAGGACATCGTGATGTTGACAGTATTATTTTTAATTGTCGGTTTGGCAATCATTCTCTTGAGCGCAAAAGTTTTCACCAACGGTATTGAGTGGCTGGGCAAAAAAATGAAATTATCAGAAGGAGCGGTGGGAAGTGTTTTAGCGGCGGTGGGAACGGCTCTGCCCGAAGCGATGATACCCGTGGTTGCCATTTTGTTCGGCACCGGTAAAACTGCGGACGAAATCGGTATCGGCGCCATATTGGGCGCGCCCTTTATGCTGGCCACCCTGGCAATGTTTGTTATCGGTATCACTGCCACCATCTGCAAGGTCGATGGCAAGAAACGGGAGTGCATGCTGATCAATCCTTCGATAATGAGGCGCGACCTGGTATTTTTTCTGGTGGTGTACTCAATAGCCATTGGGGCCGCTTTTCTGCCCCAGGTTTTTAAAGTTCCCGTGGCATTATTCCTGGTTTTAACCTATATCTTTTATGTCG
>JAKSCU010000307.1 GCA_022360435.1 Bacillota bacterium | reverse complement strand
GGTTTCCGGCGGTACCGACAGCCACATGATCCTGGTAGACTTGCGCAACAAAAACATCACCGGCAGGGACGCCGAAAAAGCCTTGGACCGGGTGGGCGTTACAGTGAACAAAAACGCCATTCCCTTTGACCCGGAGCCCCCGGTAATTACCAGCGGCATCCGCGTCGGCACCCCCGCGGTCACCACCAGGGGCTTGAAAGAGGCGGAAATGGCGGAGTTGGCCGAAATAATCCACTTGACCCTCAGCTATGGCCCAGATCAGGCCCGTCACAAGCAAGCCGCTGACATGGCCGCCGCCATGTGCCGCCGGTTTCCCATCTATGAAGAAGGTGGAGTTTATGCCGCGTCCCGCCTGGGATGATTATTTCATGGAAATCACCGGCGTGGTGGCCGGGCGCTCCACCTGCCTGCGCCGCCGGGTGGGGGCTATTATCGTGCGGGACAACCGTATCCTGACCACGGGATACAACGGCGCTCCGTCCGGCCTGGCCCACTGCCATGATATAGGCTGTGTGCGCCAGCGGCATGGCGTACCCTCCGGGGAGCGCCATGAGCTTTGCCGCGGGCTGCACGCCGAGCAAAACGCCCTGATGCAGGCCGCCGTGCACGGCATTTCCATCGCCGGGGGTACTTTTTACGTCACTCACCAGCCCTGTGTGTTGTGCGCCAAAATGATGGCCAACTGTCGTATCACCAGGGTGGTTTACCGGGGGGATTACCCGGACCCGCTGGCGCTGAACATGCTGAAGGAAGCCGGTATCAAGCTTAATCGCGCCGACACCCTGTAGTACCACTAAAAAAAGCGCACTAATTCAGTTCCCTCTGTGTGCGCTTTTTGATACTTTTTTCCTTTGCCCTTGTCATATATATGGCAAGGTATACTTTTCCAAAAGTATAAAAAAAGCGCACTAATTCAGTTCCCTCTGTGTGCGCTTTTAATACTTTTGCCCTTGAATCCGGCCATTAATATGGCCGTAAGTATACTTTAAAGTAGAACATTGATAAAGAGGGAGAACCCGCCAGGGGTTCTCCCTCTTTAATGGTTGCTGGGAAAAGTTATATTTCACTTTCCCCGGGGGTTGTACTCCTGGGCGTGGCGAATGTATGTCTCGGCCTCTCCGACCTGTTCCACACCCGTATAATAAATGGCGCCTGTTTCAATATCTGCTTCCTTCATTTTTTCAACAAAGGGCTTGGTTGCCTGCAGGCGCTCCAAGGCAGGTATGGCCCCAAAAGCAAATCCCGCCACCAGGACTACCCCCAGGAGGAAAGCCAGCCAATTACCGCCTGGCGCGCGGGTGCCCGCGGCGGTTTCCGGTTTACGCAAGCCTAAACCCCCTGTCGTTATTTATTGGCCAACGATCTTGGCAGTAATTTCCGGGAATACCAGGAAGAACATGATGTAAGCTACGACCAGGGTCAGGAACAGGTTGAATGATTGGCCGCATACATACAGAATTAAAGGTTTCCCGCCTTTAAGATACTTGCCCAGTTCCCGGAAGTTGGTAGCCAGGCCGATGCTCACGAAAGCCAGGCAGAAGAACCATCCCTGCAGTGTTTTGGTCCAGACGCTGACCACACCCTGGTCAATCATGACATTGGCCACGTCGGTGCCCATGGATTGGTAAATCAGTGAGAACACTACCGAGGCTCCCAGGAAGCCCAGGACGAACTTGGGGAACCGGAACCAGATCTCTTTGTAGCTTACCCTTTGGCCTTCTACGCATTCGACTTTGGCGCACCAGTACCAGGCCACTCCAAAGGCAATCAGGCCGATGAGCACATTCTGGATCATTTTAATGGTTGCCGCCACGTACATGGCGGTATCGCTTAGGAAGGCGCCGGCGGCCACAACGGCGCCGGTGGAGTCGACGGTTCCGCCAATCCAGGCTCCGCCCCAAACATGGTGCATGCCCAGAGCCTTAACCACCATTGGCAGGACGATCATCATAATGGAAGTGAAGATGATGGACATACCCACGGCCAGGGTAAGTTCCTCCTTCTTGGCGCGGCAGGCGGCGGCCGTGGCAATGGCTGCCGATACGCCGCTCACGGACATGTCGGCTGATATTGTCATGTTCAGGGTTTTTGACTCAATTTTGAGTATGCGCTGCCCGAACCAGAAGGTGCTGATGAGCACAATGGGGGTTACCACCCAGGTTACAAAAATACCGGGAATACCGATAAGCAATATTTTGCCCAGCAGAATGCTGGCGCCCAGCATTACCAGCCCGGTTTTAATGTAATATTCGGTCTGAACGGCCGCCATCACCCGCTTGGGCGTGCCGATGGTGTTACTGATAAGCAGGCCCAGAATTAGGGCCCAGGCGACATACCCAACGCCGGCGCCCTTGATATTGGTCTGAGCCGCCAGGAAATAGGCCACCACGGCCAGAAGAAATACAAAGGGAAAACCGGCAAGAAATTCCTTGGTGCTTCGGCCCATGAAACGGGTGCCCAGCGCGAAAAACAGACCAAAGGCCACGCCAAGCACGATCAAATTGCCGATTAAGTTATAGGGCTTGGCCTCGGCGGCTTTTTTAGCTTTGGATTCCGCGGCTAGAGCGGAGCGCCAGGCGGCAATTTCCTTTTCGGCCTGCTGGTTCAAATCTTTGTTATTGAACCCGACCGCCGCCGCCGCTGCCTCGGCCTCCTGGGCATTGGCCAGGGTCGTGCTCGTAACCTCTTGGGTCGTGGCGAATTTTTCCGCCGCCGCCTCTCTCTTGGCCGCCGCCTTTTCCTCACTCATATAAAAGGCGTCCACCGGGTTGCTGACCCAGCCCTTGGGCCTGGCCAGGAAAGCGCTGAGGTTTTTGGCGTACCCCTCGTTCTTGGCACTTATCTTTTTCTTGGCATCATTGGCTTCATGCCAGGCAATGGTCTGGAAAGGCGCCTTTTCCGCTTCGGCCTGCAGCGTGGCATTGGCCGTGTTGATCCGTTCATGCATGTCGGCGGGCGGTCGGGGGATAAAAATGAGCAGCCCGATAATTAATAATATCGCCCCCAGCCAGATGGCCCAGTAGTCCTCAAGTTTCCATAAATCGGACCAACTAAATTTCCCCTTATCGACGACTACGTCGTCGGCGGGCTTAATGCCGTTTTTATTTTTCTCATC
>JAKSCU010000545.1 GCA_022360435.1 Bacillota bacterium | reverse complement strand
TTTGATCGGGTTGACGCCGAGCGCCTTTTAAAAGCCGGATTTCAGATTGCTTACCACACGCTCCGGCTCGGGGAAGGCGCCGATACAAGGTTTAACCCCCAAGAAAGGACAGCCACCCTGGAGGTAATAAAAAACTCGTCTTTAAAATTGGCTTACTTGGTCGAACCAGTTGGGGTTGAACACTCGGCGGAAGAAATTGCGGATACATTTTTAACAGGCATGAAATACGGCGCCGCTTTAACCGGGGCTATGGCCAGGGTTCCGGTGCAAGGCACTCCGCTGGGCGGTTTGCCCGCTGTCTCCGAGCGCAGGCTGGCCCAGGTGGTGGCGGTTACGCGTCTGGCCGCCGGCCGGAATGCTCCGGATATTTGTGTTCACCCCCCCGCGCCGCTGGCGTTGGAATGGGGGGCGAACCTCGTGGTGGTGGAAAACGGCGCGGTGCCGAGAGATACCGGCAATTCCCGTGACGAATGGCGCTGTTTCGGCCTGGGCCAGGCCAAGGAGTTGTTTGAAAGGGCGGGCTATAAGACATGGTAAAAGGGGGCGACGGGTATGCGCACACTGGCCCTGCTTTTTGTTTTCGGTGTTTTCCTCCTTTCCGGTTGCGCAAATCAGGCGCCGGCGGCGGTGAATGAAGCCAGGGTGGGCACCTGGAAGACGGCCCAAACAATACAACCTTTCCTGTACCGGAACCATTTGCCGGCAAATTTTAAGTTGGAGGTATTGCCTTTTACCAACCCCGGCGACCAAAAGGCGGCGCTACTGGCCGGAGACCTTGATATGAGCGGTACCACCATAGCCCTTGCCATTACCGCGGCTTCCAGGGGAGAACCCGTGGTTGTGGTGGGCGGATTATGTAACAAATGTTCCGCCCTGGTGGTGCGCAATGATGCAAACATCCATACTCCCGCCGGTTTGCGCGGCAAGAGAATAGCTTACGTGCCGGGCACCATGCATCACATCCTTTTGCTGGAAACATTAAGCAGGGCGGGGCTTGACCCGGAAAAGGACGTGGAATTGAAACGTATCGATTTTTTTGATATGGGCCAAGCCCTTGCCCAGGGCGCGGTGGATGCTTTTTGCAGCGGCGAGCCATATCCCGCGCTGGCCGTGGCCAAGGGGTACGGGCGTATACTGGCTTATCCCTATTATGATAACGGCGTCGGGGCCGTTAACGCCGGCCTGTTGACTACAAGGGCCAATATTGACAATAATGGCGAGCTGATTCAACAATTGGTTACAGCCCATGCCAGGAGCACGGAATATCTTAAAGCCAACCCCGGGGAGTGGCTTGACATGGCCGCCGGATTCGGAACAAACCGAGCAGTGTTGGATATTACGGCAGCCAACATCGATTTGGTATGGGACCTGGACAAGGACTATATTCGGCAGGCCGCGAACCTGGCCGCGCGCATGAAAGAGCTGGGGATGATTTCTGAAATCCCGGACATGGAAGCACTGTTCGACCTGCGTTTTGTGGAACAAGCCCGAATGGAATTGGAACTATGAAAGTATCCAGAATGCCCGGGGTCAGGCTTGCCAACACCGGTACCGACACAATAAGCGGGGTTGATATAATCGGGCTGTTGCTGCCGGCGACGCTTTTTGTGTTGTGGTACCTGCTCACGGCGGGCGGCAAAATTCCCGGATACCTTTTGCCATCCCCGGTTGAATTGGGTAGGAACGCCGTGGATTTTGTCCTGGGAAACCGGCAGCTCACGCCTTACTCCGGAACTTTTTTTGAACATTCCCTGGCCAGCGCCAAAAGAGTATTGGGCGGATTCTGCCTGGCAGCGGTTTTGGGCCTTCCACTGGGATTTTTAACGGGCAGAATAGCCATGGCCAAGAGATCATTGGACCCCACCATACATTTGATAAGAACAATCCCTGGTATCGGCTGGCTTCCTGTAGCCATAGTTTGGTTTGGCGTGGGGGAAAAGACGACATTGTTTCTCATAGCGCTGGCGGCTTTTTTCCCTATATACGTTAACTCGGCCCAGGGGGCGGCGGGGGTGTCTCCCAATTTGTTGAGGGCCGGGAGAATGCTGGGCGCCAACAATTTCACCCTGTTCACAACGGTTGTCATACCGGCCTCCCTTGCTTCGTCATTGGCTGGTTTAAGGCTTGGCTTGGGGTTGTCATGGGCTTATCTGGTCCTGGGGGAACTCACCGGGGTGGCGCAGGGGCTGGGAGCGGTTATGATGGACGCGCGCATGTTGGGACATGTGGATATGATCCTTGTCTCCATGATTTGCATAGCTTTTTGGGGGCGGATAAGTGATTTGCTGTTGATTACCTGCTTTAAGTATTTCCAGCCCCGGGGCGGTGCCGTCAAATGACGGGCACGCATGGACAGCTTCTGGTCATAGACGGAATAAGCAAAAGCTATTTGGAGCCGGATAAAAATGAGCGGCTGCCGGTCTTGGACGATATAAGTTTCCATGCCGGCCAGGGCGAAATTGTCGTTATTGTCGGCCCCAGCGGCTGCGGTAAGTCCACCTTGCTGAATATCATAGCCGGATTTGAAACGGCTGAGGAAGGCCAAGTCAATTTTTTGGGAAAACCGGTATTGGAACCGTCGCCGCAAAGGGCCATGGTTTTTCAGTCCGCGGTTCTGTTCCCCTGGCTGTCGGTAAGGGACAACATTTGTTACGGCTTGAAACGTAAAGGTGTAAGTAAAAACAGTATTGGGGAGTTAACCCGCAGGTATGTGGAAATGGTGGGTTTAAAAGGGTTCGAGGATTTTTTCCCGGAACAATTATCCGGGGGCATGCAGCAGAGGACAGCCTTGGCGCGGGTCCTTATACTGCAGCCCGACATACTTTTAATGGACGAGCCCTTCGCTTCCCTTGACGCTATGTCGCGTTCGGACATGCAACTGATGCTGCTCGACCTTTGGGAGACTTTTAAACCGGTTATTATATTTGTCACCCATGATGTCGAAGAGGCGCTGTTTTTAACCGACAAGGTTTATGTCATGGGCAAACGTCCCGGCAAAATAATTGGTTCAATAAATGTCCCTTTTAAACGACCGCGGGCATTATCCCTCACATCAACACTGCCTTTCGCCCAACTTAAAAGCCGGCTGAGAAGCATGCTCATAAAATGACTCGGCACGGCAATAATATGCCCGTCCGGGTGAAAAAACCTCCCTATTGCCGGCGGAGCCGCTGTCGAGGGACCTGTTAATGGCGTCTGCCGTTGTGAATCTCGAAACTCCAGTTGACGCCGTTGTTATTGTCCCAGTTTCCGGCGCCGTCGTGGAAGCAGAAGTTGAATCTTGTATCGTCGGGCATGGGCATTGTTTTAACCCAGCCCCAGCCTGTCCTGGACATGCGCAAATCATGCGCGTTATGCCATTGTTTCGCGTGGCCGAAGCCCACATGCAGAAATACCTGGGTGGCGCCGCCGGCGTCCAGCAGCCCGTCGTATAGAACGGTTATTTCCTCCCCCGCGGTTATGGGGGTGGGGTCTACAACCACGCCGCCGGGATAACGGGCGTCGTGCATGGCTTTGAGTTTGTGTTCACCGGTTCCGAAATTGGTATGATGGGCCATTATGCATCGCCTCCAATATTATGTGGTCAAAAAATATTATTTTAAAAAGCGATGCGTTTTATGCGGCGCAAAAAAGACAGGTTATTTTTCAACAACCTGTCGATGGTTATTATATTGGTTTTTTAAAATAAAGTTAAAGCCTTTCAATTATGGCGTCGGCCATGTGACTGGTGCCTGCTGTGCCGCCCAGGTCGTAGGTCAATGATTCTCCCGCCTCCAAAACGGCGCCGACGGCCCCCATTATTCTGCCGGCGGCCCGGTCTTCACCCAGGTGACGCAGCATCATGACGCCGCTTAATAGGATGGCCAGAGGGTTGACCTTGTTTTTACCGGCGTGTTTGGGCGCGCTGCCGTGTACCGGTTCAAACACGGCGGCCTCGGTGCCTATGTTGGCGCCCGGCGTCACGCCGAGACCGCCCACCAGCCCGGCGCACAGGTCGCTGACAATGTCCCCGTACAGGTTGGGCATCACCAGTACGTCGTAACGCTCCGGTGTTTGGACCAGTTTCATGCACATAGCGTCCACAATCATGTCTTCGAATTCAATGTCCGGGTTTTCTTCGGCCACTTTGCGGGCGCACTCCAGAAAAAGGCCGTCGCTCAGCTTCAATATGTTGGCCTTGTGCACCGCGGTCACCTTTTTGCGGCCCTGTTTACGAGCCAGATCGAAGGCGTGGCGACATACGCGCTCCGAGGCCTCACGGGTGATTATTTTTATGCCTTCGGCGGCATCCCGGCCCACCAGGTGCTCGACACCGGCGTACAGGTCTTCGGTGTTTTCCCGGACCACTATCAGGTCGACGTCCCGGTATCTGGTGACAATGCCCTGCAGCGATTTGGCCGGGCGCACATTGGCGTACAGGTTGAGCTTCTGCCTCAAGGCGACGTTGACGCTGCGGAAACCTTTTCCAACAGGGGTGGTCAACGGCCCTTTGAGGGCCACCCGGTTTTTCTTGACCGATTCCAGCACATGTTCAGGCAGCGGCGTGCCGTACCGCTCGATTACCGCTTCGCCCGCCTCCGCCATTTCCCAGTTGATGTCCAGACCGGTGGCGTCGATAACCCTGCGCGCCGCTTCGGCAATTTCCGGGCCGATGCCGTCCCCGGGAATCAAAGTAATGTTATAAGACAATATGCAAACCTCCCGGTTGATAATTAAGCGTACCCTTTATTATTCACCCAAATGGTACAACCCGCAGTCAAGGGATTAATCCCTTATGATGCCGCCGTAGTAATCCTCATAAATGTATCTGAGTTCCTTGTCGAACAGCGGCCTTTTCATGGATACGGTATAGGAGCGGATTTTGGGCAGCAATTCTTCGGCCTGATGCTCGGTGAGGCGAATCCCGTATTCCGCGTACTTGGACTTGAGGGCGGCGGTTCCCGAGTGCTTGCCCACCACAATTTGCCTTTCCAGACCCACTTCTTCGGGCAGGAACGCTTCGTAGGTTTTGGGATTCTTCAAAACCCCGTCGCCGTGGATGCCCGATTCGTGGGCAAACATGTTGGAGCCAACGATGGCCTTCCAGGCCGGCAGTTCTCGCCCCGAAGCGTGGGACACGTATTCGGCCACTTCCCGGAACATTTCGGTTTTAAAACCCAGGTCCATTTTAAACAGGTGCTTTAACCCCATGACCACTTCTTCCAGCGCCGAGTTGCCGGCCCGTTCCCCCAGGCCGATAACGGTAACGCCGATATAGTTGGCGCCGGCCATTACCCCGGCCAGGGCGTTGGCGGTGGCCATGCCGAAGTCGTTATGGGTATGCATTTCAATGTCGATATCCACATTGGCGCGAATTTGTTTGATATTCTCATAGGTCATAAATGGCTCAAGTATGCCAACCGTGTCACAGTAGCGCAGCCGATTGGCCCCGGCCTCCTCGGCGGCTTTGGCAAACTGGATCAGGAAATCCATGTCGCTGCGGGAAGCGTCCTCGGCATTGACGGAAATGTACACGCCCTGCTTCCTGGCAAACTCCACGGCTTTAATCATGTTTTCAATAACCCATTCCCGGCTTGTCCGCAGTTTATGCTTGATGTGTATGTCCGAGGTGGATATGGAAATGGCCACCGAATCCACACCGCAATCCAGCGATTCCTCAATGTCTTTTATAACAGGGCGGTTCCAGCCCATAATGCTGGCCTTCAGCCCGGCCTGGCAAATTTTTTTGATGGACTCCTTTTCGTCGCCGCCCATAATGGGAATCCCGGCTTCGATTTGGTGCACGCCCAGCTCGTCCAAAAACTTGGCGATTCTTACTTTTTCCCGGTTGGCAAACACTACCCCGGCGGTTTGTTCCCCGTCCCGCAGGGTGGTGTCGACTATGTAGATATTCTTGGTCGGTGGTGTCATTTCCAGCATATATTAACCTTCCTTTCAGGAAATTAGTTGCCATATTACCAAACTGTATAAAGCATAAAAAAACAACGCATTTCTATTTTATCACAAGTGCAAGGCAGTGAAAAGTTAAGGCGGCGTTAAATACTGTATACCGGGCCAAGAGAGTGACGCGCGACCCTTTTATTTTATTTGTCCCGGGGTTATTTGGGAGCTTGCAAAACCGGCCGGTATCAAGCTTGACATGCTCCACGCAATTGCTTTGCTCAAATCCCAATCCCTCAATTACAGGATAATGTTTATTTATTTCAAGCAGGGACATGTCATAGTAATTTACCGCCCTGGACATGGACCAAGCCGAAAAGAAATATTGCAATAAGGAGCTTATTATAATAACCATTATAAATGAATACCTGCAAGCATAACCATCAACAGGCAAAATAAAAAAAGCGCACTTGTTCAGTTCCCTCTGCGTGCGCTTTTTAATACTCTTATCCTTGAATCCGGCCATTAATATGGCCGGGTATACTTTCCTAAGAGTAGAACAAAGCCGCCCTGCGGACAACCTCCCGAACTGTCCGCAGGGCTTGGACAACATTTTGCGCTATACGCACTGTCCGTTAATATCAACGCCAGGGCTTTAAGGTTTTTCACCCATAATCAGAGCATGGCTGATCAAGTGGTGCAGGTGGATAACCTTGCACCCTTCCAGCTGGTAATATTTAATTATGTCCGTCAACTGGTCAAAACAGTTGTGGCAGGGGCAGGCGATCAGTTTGCACCCGGTGGCTTTGATTTGGTCCGCTTTGAGTTTACCCTTGGCCATCCGGTAAGGATAGATGTCTTTACCCATGGCCAGCAGTCCCCCGCCGCCGCCGCAGCAATAGTTTGATTTGCCGTGAGGAGTCATTTCCCTGAAATCCAGGACGATTTTGTCGAGTACGTAGCGTATGGCGTCCCCCAAGTTCTGCTTGCGGACGGTATTACACGGGTCGTGCAGGGTGACTGGTTCGGTGTTTTGGGTGGGGTCCACCTTGAGCAAACCCGCTTCGAACCATTCCACGTATTTTTCAATAATACTTTTTACCGGATATGTGTTATCTTTTTCCAGCCAAACTTTAGGGCCCCACTTGTTGGCATGAGTGGCGTGGCCGCATTCGGTCACTACCAGTTCTTTCACTTTGAGCCTTTTTACTTCTTGGGCGTATCTTTCGGTAATAATGCGGGATTCTTGGTCGTTGCCGTTGAACAGCGCATAGTGCGTGGCATCCCACCATTTGCTGCTGCAGGTCCAGTCGGCGCCCACGTACCACATGATTTTGGCGATGCTCTGAACATCGTTGGGGTAATACTTGATTTCCCTGGGATCCCATAAAAATAAAAATTCCGCCCCTTCTTTGTCGACGGGAATTTTAGCGTTGGGGTCGCCGATTTCGGCCTGGAGCTCTTCCTCCATCCACTCCAGGGTTTCCAGGTAGTCTTCAGTGCTTACCTCCATCTGATTGCCGGTTTTAATTTGCGCGTCGACAACGTCCTGCAAAAAGCCGGGCGCCTTCAGACCGAAATTTCCCCTGATGGTGCGCACCAGGGTCAACACTTCCACTCCCATGGGACATTCCATGGTGCAGCGGCCGCACTGGGTGCAGGCCCAGATAAAGTCGGAATTGAGAACTTCTTCCCGCAGGCCCAAAACCAGCATGCGGATAAATTTCCTGGGGTCGGCGTTTTCATGTACCCCGTTATAAGGGCATCCCGCGCTGCACATGCCGCAGGCCAAACAATTGTAATAGTCCTCCCGGTTACTGATGGTGCAAGCTCTGGCTATAACTTCATCAAAAAAGTTGGGGTCCAGTTTGCTTGCTAAAACTGCTTCCACTCATTTTTCCCCCTTTTGCAAATAGTTACTTAACAATAGTTTAAAACTATTATGAAACAATGTCAATTAATTTGGGGGGAAAACAAAAGCGCACACAGAGGGAACCGAATAGTAGGCTTTTTTGCATTGCCCAATAATGTGGATTTTCAATTGGGCCAAAAACAAAAAAGCCACTCGGAGCCATTTCATTCTTCTTATAAAAAAGAAGCGGCGGCAAACTTGGCCCGCTGCTTCGTTATCGCTCACGAGGTGGCTTTTTAAGTTGCGTTTCAATCTATTGCAGTTTATCCTTCAGCAGTTTATTTACCAGCCCCGGGTTGGCCTTGCCCTTGGTGGACTTCATCACCTGACCCACCAAAAAGCCCAGCGCCCGGTCCTTGCCGCCGCGGTAATCTTCCACGGATTTGGGGTTGTCTGCAATCACTTGGTCCACCACGGCCTCGATGGCGCCCTGATCACTGATCTGAACCAACCCTTTTTCCCGGACGATGGTCTCGGGGTCTTTGCCGCCGGCAAACATTTCTTCAAAAACAGTCTTGGCGATCTTGCCGCTAATGGTGCCCTCTTCCAATAATTGCAGCATTTTAGCCAACTGGGCCGGCGTTATGCGTATTTCGGTAATTTCCATGTTATCGGCGTTCATCAAACGGGAAAATTCGCCCATCATCCAGTTGCTGACGGATTTGGGGTTGTTGAACAGAGCCACGCATTGTTCGTAAAAGTCGGCCATTTCCCTGGTGGAAGTTAGCACCATGGCGTCATAGGCCGGCAGATTGTAATGCTCGATAAACCTGGTTTTGCGTTCATCCGGCAACTCGGGCAGTGTGGCTTTGATTTCATCCACCCAGGCGTCGGATATGACCATGGGCACCAAATCGGGTTCCGGGAAATACCGGTAGTCGTGCGCCTCTTCCTTGCTGCGCAGGGACAGGGTGACCCCCCCGGCCTCATCCCAGGAGCGGGTTTCCTGAACCACCCGGCCTCCATCCCCGATCACTTCGGTCTGGCGCTCTATTTCGTAAACCAGGGCCTTTTGCAACGCCTTGAATGAGTTCATATTTTTCAGCTCGGTCCGGGTGCCGAATTCTTTTTGTCCCGTCGGGCGCAGGGAAATATTGGCGTCGCATCGCAGGGAGCCTTCCTGCATCTTGCAGTCGCTGACGCCGGTGTACTGGATGATGGCTTTTAACTTTTCCAGGTACGCTATGGCCTCCTCCGGGCTGCGCATGTCGGGCTCGGAAACAATTTCAATCAGCGGCACCCCGGTGCGGTTATAATCCACCAGCGAGTATGGTGTGGTAGATATGGTGCCCTGGTGCACCAGCTTGCCGGCGTCCTCCTCCATGTGCACCCTGGTGACGCCCACCCGCTTGGTTTTTCCGTCCACATCAATTTCTATGTAACCGTGCTCGGCTATGGGCAGGTCATACTGCGACACCTGGTAGTTTTTAGGCAAATCGGGGTAATAATAGTTTTTGCGGTCGAATTTGGAATAGGGCGCTATTTGACAGTTCAGAGCCAGGCCGGCTTTTATGGCATATTCAACCACTTTTTTATTGGTCACGGGCAGTACGCCGGGCAGACCCAGGCACACCGGGCAGGCATGGTGGTTGGGGTCGGCGCCGAATTCGGTGCCTGAGTTGCAAAATATCTTGGTGTCGGTTTTTAATTCGACATGTACTTCAAGGCCGATGACGGGTTCGTATTGGGACAAAACGGCACACCTCCGGGAGTTTTGCTTGTTAAACCAATCCTTGCCCCAAACCGGGGAAAATCAATGTATGCCTACTTTGGGGACATACGTTGGTGATGCAAGTCGGGAACATTCATAAAACCGGTGTTTTGCTCGAAGGCGTAGGCGGCGCGCAGTATGTCACCTTCACCGAAGGGTTTGCCCATCAACTGCAACCCCACCGGCAGGTTGTCCACAAATCCGGCCGGAATAGATATTGCCGGTATGCCGGCCATGTTTATGGAAAATGTGCATATGTCCACCATATACATCTGCAGCGGGTCGTCCATTTTCTCGCCGCGCTTGAACGCCGTGCCCGGAGCCACCGGCGAAAGCAAAAGGTCATATTTTTCAAAAGCCCGGTCAAAGTCGCCTTTAATCAGGGTGCGCGCTTTGAGGGCTTTGTTATAGTATGCGTCGTAGTAGCCCGCGGACAGCGCGTATGTGCCCAGCATGATCCGCCGTTTAACCTCGGGGCCGAATCCCTCGCTGCGGGTTTTCATGAACATGTCCACCACGTCTGCGGGGTTTTCCGCACGGTGACCGTAACGGACACCGTCGTATCGGGCCAGGTTGGAGCTGGCCTCGGCGGGCGCGATCAAATAGTAAGCCGGCAGTGCATACTCGCTATGGGGCAGTGATGTTTCCTCCACCTCCGCGCCCATTCCGGCGAATACTTTAACGGCTTCCCTGATTACTTCCCTGACCGCCGGCTCAACCCCTTCGCCCATGTACTCCCTGGGCACGCCTATGCGCATGCCTTTGACGTCGCCGGTGAGGAAGCTGGTGTAATCCGGCTTGTCATAAGGCACCGAGGTCGAATCCATGGGGTCGTGCCCGCAGATGATGTTGCACAGAAGGGCGCAATCGGTTACGTCCCGGGCCAGGGGGCCAATCTGGTCCAGCGAGGAGGCGAATGCCACCAGTCCGTACCGGGATACCGCGCCATAGGTGGGCTTTAATCCCACCACGCCGCAATATGCCGCCGGCTGGCGAATGGAGCCGCCGGTGTCGGAACCCAAAGCAAGGATGGTTTCCCCCGCCGCCACCGCCGCCGCCGACCCGCCGCTGGAACCGCCGGGCACCCGGCTGGTGTCCCAGGGATTGCAGGTGGGGAAAAAGGCGGAATTTTCGGTGGACGAACCCATGGCGAATTCGTCCAGGTTGGTTTTGCCGGTCATTACCACGCTATTTTCCCGCAGCCGCTTTATAACCGTGGCGTCATACGGCGGCACGAAATTGTACAGTATTTTGGATGAGCATGTGGTGCGCACTCCCTTGGTGCACATGTTGTCCTTAATGGCGACGGGGATACCCGCCAGCGGCGGTATTGTTTCTCCGTCGGCTATGGCTTTGTCCACTTCCCGGGCTTTTTGCTCGGCCAGTTCCCTGGTCAGGGTGACGTAAGCCCTTATTTTATCTTCCACCGCGTCGATGCGCCCAAACACCGCGCGGGTTATTTCTTCGGCGGTAATCTCTTTTTTAACCAACATTTCATGCAGCCTGTGCGCGGTCATGTAATACAGTTCCAATATTTCGCCTCCAACCCCTTATACTATCCTGGGCACCTTGAAAAAATCGTCCTGGCGGTCCGGCGCGTTGGCCAGCACTTGGTCGGTTTGCATATGTTCCCCCGCCCGGTCTTCGCGGAACACGTTTTGCAGCGGCAGTACGTGCGAGGTGGGCGGCACGTTTTCAGTGTCCAGGTCCTGCAGCTTGCGGGCGTGCTCAAGTATATCGTTTAGCTGCCTGGCATACAGCTCTTTTTCCTCCGCAATAAGCTCCAGCCGGCTCAACAGGGCCACATGCTCCACTTCCTTAATGCTGATCATCACGCACCATCCTTTTAGTTAATCATACCAGCGGATACCGAATGTTGCAAGATGGGTTGGCTTGCAACACTCTCATCTTGCAACACCCGGCACCAGTTGCAACAGTTCTTTTTCGTCGATGATGGCTACACCCAGTTTTACGGCTTTGTCGTATTTGCCGCCCGGGTTTTCCCCCGCCACCAGGTAGTCGGTGCTCTTGCTGACCGCCGAGGTCACTTTGCCGCCCCCGCTTTCAATGAGCTCCCTGGCTTCTTCCCGCTTTAGAGTGGGCAGGGTGCCGGTGAGGACCAGGGTTTTGCCGGCCAGGGCATGTTCTTGGCGGCCGGTTGCGGGCCGGTCTTGCGCGGACACGTTAAGGCCGCAGCCGATTAACCGCCGGATCAACTCCCGGTTTTGATTTTCGCGCATGAAGGCGGTCACGCTTTCGGCAATTTTGGGACCTACTTCCGGGATGGCGGTCAGCTCTTCCATTTGGGCGTCCATGAGCAGGTGGATATCCTCAAAATAATCAGCCAGGATACGGGCCGCCCGTTCGCCCACGTGTCTGACGCCCAAGGCGAAAATCAGCCGGTGCAGCGGCTGATTTTTGCTGTCTTCAATGGCCCGGATCAAGTTTTCCGCCGATTTGGCGGCGAAGCGCTCCAGACTTGTCAACTGCTCTGCGGTGAGAAGATAAATGTCGGCAATATCTTTAACCAGACCGGAGTTGACAAGCTGCGTAACCACGGCCGGCCCCATGCCGGCTATATCCATGGCGCCCCGGGAGGAAAAGTGAATCATCCCCTCCAGCAATCGGGCCGGGCAGGCGGCGCCGGTGCAGCGGTAGGCGGCCTCGCCGGACTGGCGCACGGCTTCGGCCCCGCAAGCCGGGCAGGCGCGGGGCATGTGAAATTTCTTTTCGTCCCCGGTTCTTTTGTCCTTCAACACCCTGACTATTTCGGGTATTACATCGCCGGCCTTATGTATGACGACCCGGTCGCCGATGCCCACGTCTTTTTCCCGGATGATGTCTTCATTGTGCAGCGAAGCCCGGCTGACGGTGGAACCCGCCACGGTAACCGGCTCCAGAATGGCCGTGGGGGTGATTACCCCGGTGCGTCCGACGCTGACCATAATGTCGCGCACGGTGGTTTCGGCCTCTTCGGTGGGAAATTTGTAAGCCACGGCCCAGCGGGGGCTTTTCATTGTGGCTCCCAGGCGGGCCTGTTGGGCCAGGGAGTTTACTTTAATCACCAGGCCGTCTATGGAATAGGGCAGTTCGGCTTTTTTCTCCGCCCACAGGGAACAATAGCTGATTACCTCGTCGATGTCGGCGCAAACCTGGTGGTGGGGATTGACCCTGAACCCCAGCCGGTCAAGTAATTTCAAGGCTTCCTCGTGGGAGGCGGGGGCTTCCCCGCTGGGAAGTTCCACGGCGCCCGCGGCGTAGACAAATATGGACAGATTGCGTCCGGCGGTAACGGCGGGGTTCAACTGGCGCACCGAACCGGCGGCGGCGTTGCGGGGGTTGGCGAAAAGGGCTTCGCCCCCCTCTTCCCGCCGCCGGTTCAGATCCAGGAATGATTCCTTGGACATATAAATTTCACCGCGGACTTCCAGGGCTGAAACCGGTTGGCGCAGGCGCAACGGTATGCTTTTAATCGTTTTCAAGTTGGCGGTGATGTCCTCGCCGTATTCACCGTCCCCCCGGGTAGCTCCCCGCGCCAAGAGGTCGTCCCGGTAAACCAGTGACACCGCCACGCCGTCTATTTTTAACTCCACCACATAATCGTAAGGTTGGTCGTCCAGGGCGCTGCGGACGCGGCGGTCGAATTCCCGCAGTTCCTCTGCCCCGAAGGCATTGGCCAGGCTGAGCATGGGCACTGTGTGCCTTATGGTGACAAACCCCTCCCGGAGCGCGCCTCCCACCCGCTGGGTGGGAGAGTCGGGGGTGACAAGCTCGGGATATTTGTTTTCCCATTCCTGGAGTTCGGCCATCAGCCGGTCGTAATCCGCGTCGGTAATGTTGGGTGCGTCCAAAACATGATAAAAATAATTGTGTTTTTCTATTTCCCGACGCAGAGCGTCAACTTTAACGTGAATTTCCCCCATTCCGGCCCCCATCAACGGGTTCTCCCTTCCGGAACAAAATTTTTAATACTTTTGGAAAGCATGCCCGACCATAGATATGGCCGCATACGTAAAAAAGCACCCCAAAACGCGCGCTTCAGGGAACCGAAGGAGTGCGTTTTTTATACTCTCAGGGAAGTATACCTTGCCATATATATGGCAAGGACAAAGGAGCAGAGTATTAAAAAGCGCACACAGAGGGAACTGAATGAGTGCGCTTTTTTATTTTGGCGCCGCGGGCTAGCAGCGTTCCAGCGGCGCGTAGCGCACCAGCAGTGTTTTTATTCCCAGCCCGGAGAATTCGATGCGCAACTCGGCGTTTTCACCACGACCCCGGACACCGACCACCGTTCCCCGGCCCCATTTGCGGTGCTCCACCTGGTCGCCGCTCCGGAATTCCGTACAGTGGGAGGTCTTTGGGCCACCGGCGCCGTTATTAATATTATTTGCCGGGATCGCCTGTTTTCCACGCGCCGGCGCGATGGTATCATTTTCCAATTGATCTGAGTCCGACACCAGTTCCGGAGGCAGTTCCCGCAAGAACCGGGAGGGAGTGCCAAGACGCGTGTGTCCGTACAGGGTGCGCTGCCAGCAGTGGGAAATGTATAAAACCTGCCTGGCCCTGGTTATTCCAACGTAGCAGAGCCTTCTCTCTTCTTCCAGTTCCTGCCTGCTCTCCAGTGACCGGGAGTGGGGAAAAACGCCCTCTTCCAGTCCCACCAGAAAAACTATCGGAAACTCCAATCCTTTGGCGCTATGCAGCGTCATTAGCGTAACCCGGCGGGTTTCCGCGTCAAATTCATCAAGGTCGGTGAGCAGTGCGAGACCGGCCAGGAAATCATCCAGACCGCCGCCGGGGGTCTGCCGATTGTATTCAATGGTAACGGTATAGAATTCCTTTAGGTTCTCCAGTCTGGTAGATGCTTCAATGGTATGTTCTTCTTCCAGCGCCCGCCGGTAGCCGGTTTCCTCCAGCACCCGGTCCACCAGTTTGGTTACCGTCAGTTTGGGGACCAGGTCACGCAACAAAGCCATTACGCGGCCAAATTCAAGGGCCGCCCGACCCGCCTTGCCGGATAAATTAGGAATCGGCTCCTGCATTTCCAGCAATTCCAGCGGCGCCAGGCCGGTTTCGTCCGCCCGAGCGAATATTTTTTCCAATGAAGCATCGCCGACGCCCCGCCGGGGTTCGTTAATAACCCTGCGCAGACTGACCCGGTCACCGGGGTTTACCAGCAGCCGCAAGTAAGCCAGTAAATCCTTTATCTCCTTGCGTTCGTAGAAACGCAACCCGCCGACAATGACGTACGGTATGCCGGCTGCAATAAATTTTTCTTCCAGTACCCGGGACTGGGCGTGGGTGCGGTACAGTACGGCGAAATCACCATAGGTTTTGTCGCGGTTGTTACGCCAGAGCCTGATACGGTTTACCACAAAATTGGCTTCGGCGTGCTCATCCCTGGCGGTGAACAGCATTAACGGGTCGCCGGCTGAACCGGCGGTCCACAGTTTTTTGGGTTTGCGCTCCTGGTTGTTGCCGATTACCCGGTTGGCGGATTCCAGTATGGCGCGGGTGGAACGGTAATTCTGCTCCAACAGGATTACCCTGGCGTCGGGGTAATCCCGCTCAAAGTTCATTATATTGCCGATATCGGCTCCGCGCCACCCGTAAATGCCCTGGTCCGGGTCCCCCACCACGCAGATATTGCGATGTTTCTCCGCCAGCAGGTTTACCAGCACGTACTGGGCGTGGTTGGTGTCCTGATACTCGTCCACCAGGATGTGCTTGAATTTGTCTTGGTAATAGGCCAGCACCGTCGGGTTTTGCTGGAGCAGTAAAACGGTTTGCATAAGCAAGTCGTCAAAGTCCAGGGCGTTATTTTTTTGCAACTTTTCCTGGTACAGTCGATAAACCTTACATGCGGTGCGGCTAAAGTAATCGAAAGATTTTTTTTCCAATTGCCCCGGCCCGTAAAGCACGTTCTTAGCTTTGGATATGGCAGCTCCCATAGCCGGCGGCGGAAATTTTTTATCGTCCAGGTTAAGTTCTTTAAGGCATTCCTTGATTACTGTTTTTTGATCAGCGGCGTCATAAATGACAAAATGAGGCGTAAAACCGGCAAAGCCCGCCTGGCGCCTCAAAATGCGCAGGCAGGCGGCGTGGAAGGTGCACACCCACAGGCCTTGCCCTTGTTTGGGCGCCATGTCGAAGATTCTTTCCCGCATTTCCCGGGCCGCTTTGTTGGTGAAGGTAATGGCCAGTATGTTATACGGTTCGACACCCCGCTCATCCAGCAGATGGGCTATCCTAGTGGTTAACACCCTGGTTTTGCCGCTACCGGCCCCGGCCAGTATAAGCATTGGACCGTCGCCGCCAGTAACCGCTTCAAGCTGGGATTTGTTCAGTGTGCTGAGATCCATGGCAACCTCGCTTTTGGGCTGTCGCGCCGTGCAGGCGCAACAGCTTGCGCTATATCGGTTCATTATTATCTTCTTTATAGACAGGTAGCAAAAAGCGCACGCAAAGGGAACTGAATAAGCGCGCTCCTTTTATTTGCCGTACACTTTTTCCGGGTCAAAAAGGGGCCGCCCATCTATGGTAACGGTTCCGTCCGGCGCCAGGGAGTAGTGGAAACAGGTGAAAAATCCCTCGTGGCAGGCCGCGCCCCTTTGTTCCACCATAAGCAACAAAGTGTCGCGATCGCAATCGAAGTACATTTCCTTGATTTTTTGCACATGACCGGAGGTTTCGCCTTTGTGCCAAAATTGCTGTCTGCTCCTGCTCCAGAACCAAGTTTCCCCGGTGGACAACGATTTGGCTACCGCTTCCCTGTTCATATAGGCCATCATAAGCACTTTACCGGTCGCCGCATCTTGAACGATGGCCGGTATCAAGCCGTCCTTGTCATATTTTAAATCTTCGGGGTCGATTTTCATAATTACACCTCAAAAAAATTGTAATGGAATTAAATCCTGACCGGCACATTGTGCCGGTTGAGATATTGCTTTGTTTCGGCGATGGAATGGGTGCCGAAATGGAATATGGAGGCCGCCAGGGCGGCGTCGGCCTCCCCCGCCGTCAGACCCTCCAATATATGCTCCAGTTCGCCCACGCCACCCGAGGCGATGACCGGGATATTTACCGTCCTGGCGACGGTCCTGGTCAGCATGATGTCATACCCGTCCAGAGTGCCGTCCCGGTCCATGCTGGTGAGCAAAATTTCACCTGCTCCCAGCCCTTCGACTTTCCGGGCCCATTCCAACACATCCAGGCCGGTGGGGGTGCGACCCCCGTGTATGTAAACTTCCCACTTGCCGGGTCCGGCGCTGCGCGCGTCGATAGCCACCACGATGCACTGGCTGCCGAACCGGACCGAGGCGTCGGTAATAAGCTGCGGGTTTTTTACAGCGGCGGTGTTGATGGAAACTTTGTCGGCGCCGGCGGTCAGGATGGCCCGGATATCTTCCAGTTTGCCTATGCCGCCGCCCACCGTGTAGGGAATAAACACTTCTTCGGCGGTGCGGCGGACCATGTCCAAAACTGTCTTGCGCTCTTCGTGGGAAGCGGTGATGTCAAGAAAAACCAGTTCGTCGGCTCCTTCCCGGTCGTAGCAGGCCGCCAGTTCCACAGGATCGCCGGCGTCTCTGAGATTGACAAAATTAGTTCCCTTGACCACGCGCCCGCCGGTTACATCCAGGCAGGGAATAATCCTTTTCCTCAACATGATATTAGCCTTGTTTGCTCCGCCACAGCCAGAGCATCAAATATATCCACGGTGCCGGCATAAAGCGCTTTGCCCACAATTACCCCTTCAACGCCCATAGGCTCCAATGTTTTTAACGCTTCAATGTCTTTAATGGTGGAAACGCCACCGGAAGCTATTATCTTTAAATTGCTGGAAAGGGCCAGTTTTTTAACGGCTTCCAGGTTCGGGCCTTTTAACGTGCCGTCCCGGGAAATATCGGTAAAAATGATTCTGGTTACTCCCATCCCGCTAACATCGGCCGCCATTTCCTGCACGTCCTTTTCCGCCGTCAGACCCCAGCCTTCTATGGCCACTTTTCCATTGCGGGCATCAATTCCCACCACAATCCGGTCTCTGAAACGGCTGACGGCCTCAGCCACCAGCAAGGGGTTCTGTATGGCCACGGTGCCGAGAATGACCCGCTGCACACCCATTTGCAGCAACCGGTCCACAGTGTCCAGATCGCGAATCCCGCCGCCAACCTGAACCGGTATGTCAATGGACTCGATTATGCTGCTGACGGTGTCCAGATTCCTGGGCGAGCCGGCGAAAGCGCCGTCCAGGTCCACCACGTGCAGCAACTGTGCGCCGCTGTTCTCCCAAACGCAGGCCACGGCAACCGGATCGTCCGAGTAAATGGTTTCCCGATCAAGCTTGCCTTCCACCAGTCGGACGCATTTTCCGGCCCGCAAGTCAATAGCCGGGATGATTAACATTTTTGAACCAACCCCCCAAAAGTCTGCAATATGCGCAGGCCCATGGCACTGCTTTTTTCCGGGTGAAACTGGATGCCGAATACATTTTCTCTGACCGTAACGGAAGCGAACTCAATTCCATATGCGGTTGTGCAGGTTATGAGTGCGGTATCATCCGGTTCCACGTAATATGAATGGACAAAATAAAAGGCTGTGTTTTCGGGTATCCCGTCCAATAGACGGCAGGGGCTTTTCACCGACAGGGTGTTCCAGCCCATGTGCGGAACCTTTAGCCCCGGCGGCAGCCTGCGTACTCGGCCGGGGAATACGCCCAACCCTTCCCAGGTGCCCCACTCCTCGCTGGATTCAAACAGCAACTGCAGGCCGAGACATATGCCCAAAAAGGGTTTTTTTTCTGCCACGGCCCGGTGAATGCTCTCAACCAGGCCCAGTTCCCTTAAATTTCGCATGGCGTCGGAAAAAGCCCCCACACCCGGCAGCACCACCCCGGATGCGTCGTCCACCGTCCTGGGGTCGTTTGTTATGCCGACGTCGACGCCGGTTTTTTCAAAACCCTTGGCCACACTGCGCAGGTTGCCCATACCGTAATCGATGATGGCAATCAAGAACTATTCTCTCCCCCGGTTAACTCATTTTTACAGAACACCCTTAGTGGACGGAACACCCCCTGTGGAATCTCCAATTTCCAGCGCCGAGCGCAGGGCGCGACCTAATCCCTTGAACACGGCCTCAATGATATGGTGGGTGTTTTTTCCCGCCAACAGCCGCACGTGCAAGGTAAGCGCCGCATTGCCGGCAAAGGCGCCCAGAAACTCTTCCACCAACTCGGTGTCGAAATTGCCCACCTTGCCGGCGGGCAACGGCACGTCGAATACCAGGCAACCGCGCCCGCTAATGTCGACGGCCACCGCCGCCAGTGATTCGTCCATGGGCAAAAGCGCGTGCCCATACCTTTCTATACCCTTTTTGTCACCCAGCGCCTCCCTGACGGCTTGTCCCAGGCAAATTCCCGCGTCTTCCACGGTATGATGGGCGTCAACCGCCAGATCGCCGACGGCGTTCAGTTCCAGGTCGATGCCGCCATGCTTGGCCAACAGCTCCAACATGTGATCCATGAAAGGTACGCCGGTGTTTATGGCGGCCTTGCCGGCGCCGTCCAGACACAGGTTTACGGTAACTTGGGTTTCGCTCGTGGTTCGCCGCACCTTGGCAGCGCGCTTATTATTGTTCTCAAGCATCATTTTTTCTCCCCCAGGGTATCAATAACCTTCCTCAGCCCCCGTAAAAATATTTCGTTCTCCGCCGGCGTGCCCACAGATACCCTTAAATACTCGGATAGCAGTGGATCGCTGAAGTTGCGCACCAGTATCTTTTCCGCCAGTAATCCTTCAAAAACTCTGTTTGCCGGCGCTTCGACGGCAAACAAGAGGTAGTTGGCGTCCGAAGGGTAAACCCGGACGCCGGGCATTTCCCGGAGCGCCTTGTATAATTTATCCTTTTCGGCGCCGATTTGCGCCACCTGACGGGTGAAAACACCCCGGTTGCGCAGCACCACCAGGGCCGCGGTTTGCGAAAAATTGTTCAGGTTAAAAGGTTGCTTGACTTTGCACAGATAATGCAGTATACCGGGGTGGGCAAATAAATATCCCACTCTCAGGCCGGCCAGGCCGAAAGCCTTGGAAAAAGTACGCAGTATAACCAGGTTGTTATGCTTGGCCAGCAGGGGCAGAAAGTCGACACCGCCGAATTCCAGATAAGCTTGGTCGACCACCACCGGACAGCGGCAGGCTTCCAGAATGGCAACCATCTGCTCGGTGGTGGCGGAATTGCCCGAAGGGTTGTTCGGTGAGCAAATCACCAGTAAGCCCGCGCCGGCGCCCTCCCGTGCCAGTGCTTCCACCGCCAGATCAAAATTTTGATCCCTGGGGACTTCGGTTATTACCCCGCCGGCAATACGGGCATGAATGGCGTACATGGAAAAGGTTGGCACTGCTATAACCACCCGGTTGCCCGCTCCGAAGGCGAGCATCAGGTTGAGGATCAGTTCGTCGGATCCGTTACCCACCATCACTTGGTCGGGCGCAATACCGTAACAGCCCGAGATTTCCCGCACCAGCGCCCCGGCCAGGGCGTCGGGATAGCGGGTGAATGCGCGGGAATCAATCAACTCGTATATTTTTTTTTGTATGTCCCCGGGAAATAAGAATGGGTTTTCGTTGGCGTCCATTTTAATCATTTCGGGGCGCGATTCAGGGTTGTAAGGGACCAATCCCTTGATCTCTTCCCTGACAAAAATATCAATGTCAAAGTTATCCTGCATTATTATCTTCCTTTTCTAAGTCCGGCACCGGTTATTCGGGGCGCCGCATTATTGCCGGTCCCGTCTTGCGCCGTGTCCTTGTGCAGGTCACCGAAGCCGGGCTTAAGCGACTGCATCCCGGACAAATCCCGCAAGCCGTTGACGGCCGGGTCGTCCGCCGGCGCGTGATTGAACGGGGGCAGCCCATGATCACCGTTGTCGGCTTCCGGCACGGCGCCGTTGTTATGTTGCCCGTCGGGCTTGTCGGCCGGTCCAGAGCCAAACCTTATTTTAATTGAAGCCGCGTGTGCGTCCAGCCCCTCGGTTTCAGCCAGAACCACGGCGTGCGGGCCTTCCCGCCGCAATGCCCCGGGGGAGTAACCGATTAGGCTGGTTTTTTTCATAAATGTGTCCACCTCAAGGGGTGAAAAAAACCTGGCGGTACCATTGGTGGGCAGCACGTGATTGGGCCCGGCTATATAGTCGCCCGCCGCCTCGGGTGAATAGTGCCCCATGAATATCGCCCCGGCGTTTTTAATCCGGCCCAGCCACCGATAGGGGTCGGTCAGCATTAATTCCAGGTGCTCGGGGGCGAATGAATCGGCTATATCCAGCGCCTCTTCCATGTCTTTAGCCAGGATGACGGCCCCGTAGTCCGCAATGGATTTGGCGGCCACCGCCTGCCGACCCAGTTTGCGTAACTGTCGTTCAAGTTCCTGTGGCACGCTTTGGGCCAACCCGTGGTCCGGAGTTACCAGGATGGCCGCGGCCATCTCGTCATGCTCGGCCTGGGCCAGCATATCAGCCGCGACAAAGTCGGGCCGGGCCGAATGATCCGCCACGATCAGCACTTCGCTGGGACCGGCCAGCATATCGATATCCACAGCGCCGAAAACAAGGCGTTTGGCCGCGGTAACGTAAATGTTTCCCGGACCGGTTATCTTGTCAACTTTTTTAATGGTTGGCGTGCCAAAGGCCAGGGCGGCCACAGCCTGGGCGCCGCCCACCCGGTAAATTTCCGTCACCCCGGCTTCGGCGGCGGCCACCAGCGTGTGAGAGTTCACATTTCCGTCCCTGTCCGGCGGGGTGACCATGACGATCTCTTTAACACCGGCCACCGCCGCCGGGATGGCGTTCATCAAAACCGACGACGGGTAAGAGGCCTTGCCGCCAGGGACGTAAATACCCACCCTGCCCAACGGTGCGACCATCTGGCCCAGTATTGTGCCGTCGGGCTGCGGCGCGAACCAGGAATTTTTCAGCTGCCGGGTGTGATAGTTGTAAATATTTTTTGCCGCCAGGCGCAGGGCGGTTAAAAAATCCCCTGCGACATGCTTGTAAGCATCATCTATTTCCCGCCTGCTCACCGGGATACCGGCCGGACCCAGTTCGGCGCCGTCCAGGCGGGCGGTGATGGCGCACAGCTGTTTATCTCCGCCTGTTTGCACGGCGCTTACAATATCCCTGACAGTATCGTCAACTTTGTCCAGGTTGAAGGATCTGTTGCGTAACAAGGAGGCGAAGCGCCGGTCTCCCGGTCTGATGATTGAGATCATTTTTTACCCCCTCTTTTGGGTTGAAGTGGCGACATAATAAAACAGTGACGGGCCAGGGCGCTGTCAATGACATTTAAATCGCCGGCTTTATTCATCCCCCGAAGGCGTTCAGAGACGTTTAAGCACTGTTTTGTAACCGTCGGCCCCGTAATGCAAGCACCTTTTAACCCTGCTGATGGTGGCGGTGCTGGCTCCGGTGCGGATGGTGATCTCGCCGTAGGTATAATTGGCTTCCAGCATTCTTGCTACTTCCAGTCGTTGGGCCATGGATTTTATCTCGGCCACCGTGCAGACATCCTCAAAAAATCGGTAGCACTCATCCAGGTCATTTAATTGTCCAATGGCCCGGAACAACTGATCGGTAAGGGCATCCCGCAGCTTTTCGGTGTATGCCACCTGAGCTTCCTCCCGGTCGGTTATTTGCATATGGCTTATATCCGTACCAAATAAAGGCCGGCTGGCGGACGCCGGTGGGAACCCGCTTACGGCCGGGCTTTCCTTGCGCCATTTGGGTATTGTTTCTTTCTTCCTGTTATGTAATTCGACAGCGGGGCGACAAATCCTTTCATACTTTAGAGAATTAAATCGCTGTCGCCATAGTTGCCGGAAAACCGCCGGTAAAAGGCACAAAGAGAAAACAACGCCATTTAAGGCGCTGTTTTTTTCACCTTTTTTTGGGGTCAGTCAAGGGCTTTTTTACCTATATCCTTGCGGTGATGCATGCCCGCAAATTGTACTTGGGAAACTCCGCGGTACGCCAGATCAATGGCGGCGGGGATGTCTTCGGCCAGGGCGGTGATGCCCAAAACACGACCGCCGGCGGTAACCACCCGGTCGTTTTCAATACCGGTGCCGGCATGAAAGGCCAGCACATTTTCCGGCATTTTATCCAACCCGGCGACAACCTCCCCTTTGCGGTAACTTCCGGGATAACCTCCCGCGGCCAGTACCACGCATACAGAGGCGCCGCTATGCCAGCGCAAATCAACCTTGTTTAATTCTCCCGCCAGCAACGCTTCCAAAACGTCGGCCAGGTCGGATTCCAGCATCATCAGGATGGGCTGGGCTTCGGGGTCCCCGAACCGGGCGTTGTATTCCAGCACGAACGGCCCTTTTTCGGTAAGCATGATCCCGGCATATAAGACGCCACGGTACGGGCGGCCTTCCTCGGCCATGCCGCGCACGGTGGGAACAAGTATTTTTTCCAGCACGTGCTTTTGCAGCGCGACATTTATTAAAGGCGCCGGGGCGTAAGCGCCCATGCCGCCGGTATTGGGTCCCCGGTCGTCGTCGAATACCTGTTTATGGTCCTGGGCCGGCAACATGGGCACGACGTGCTCGCCGTCGGTGAAAGCCAGCACGCTGGCCTCCTGGCCCCGCAGGTATTCCTCCACCACGATGCGGTCGCCGGCAGCGCCGAAGGCCTTATCCTTCATTATCATGTTCACCGCTTCCAGGGCGGTGGACGCGTCAGGCGCGACTATTACGCCTTTGCCGGCGGCGAGACCGTCGGCCTTAACCACGCAGGCGCCGTCGATTTTACGAATATACCCGGCGGCCTTGGCGGCGTCGTCGAAAACCGCATACCAAGCGGTGGGAATATCATTCTTGAGCATGATTTCCTTGGCCAGCACCTTGCTGCCTTCAATTTCCGCCGCCCTTTTCCGCGGTCCGAAAACCGGGTAGCCCTCTTTTTCCAGAGCGTCAACCAGGCCGGCCACCAGCGGCGCTTCGGGTCCCACCACCGTCAGATCTATTTTTTGGCTTCGCACCAAATTGACTATGGCGGGAATATCCTCGGCATTGATATTTGCGCATTCGGCCAGGGCGGCAATACCGGCGTTGCCCGGCGCGCAAAATATTTTTTTTACCCGGGGGCTGCGGCTGAACTTCCAGGCCAGGGCGTGTTCCCGCCCGCCTCCGCCCACTATCAACACTTTCACAGGTATCTCCTCCCAGGTTTTTATATTTTGACAAAAGCCGTATATTGGGGGACACTCCTCGACCTTAAATGGAGTATCTTTTCTGCCAGGCCGGAATTAAAGAAAAAGTTATCAAAAGCTCGCACAGAGGGAACCGAATATGCGCGCTTTTTTTATACTTTTTGGAAAGCATACCTCCGGCCATATTAATGGCCGGATTCAAGGGCAAAAGTATCAAAAAGCTCGCGCAGAGGGAACCGAATAAGCTCGCTTTTTTTAGTGTCTGAAGTGGCGCATGCCGGTAAACACCATGGCTATATGGCTGTCATCCGCCACCATAATGGAAGCGTTGTCCCGCATTGACCCGCCGGGCTGAATAACGGCGGTGACGCCGGCCTTGATGGCTTCCTCCAGGGTATCAGGAAACGGGAAAAAGGCATCCGAGGCCAATACCGCGCCCCGGGCGGCCGCACCGGCTTGCCCCAGGGCTATGCGAGCCGAGGTCACCCGGTTCATTTGCCCGGCGCCCACGCCCAGCACTTTTTGGTTTTTGGCCACCACGATGGCGTTGGACTTAACATGCTTGCATACCGCCATGGCAAACAGCAGGTCGTCCATTTCCTCCCGGGAGGGCGCCCGCCGGGTGACTGTTTTCATTTTTTCGGCATCCACCACGCCCAGGTCCGGGGTTTGCACCAGCAAGCCGCCGTTGACTTTGCGCAGGTCGAACCGGTCGCCGGATGCGGCATCCAGTGGTCCGGTCTTCAATATACGCAGATCCTTCTTTTGTTTCAATAGAGTCAGGGCGTCGGCGTCGTAGTCCGGAGCAATTATTGCTTCCAGAAAAATTTTGCTCATTTCCCCGGCGGTGGCCGCATCCACGGTGGTGTTGCAGGCAACGATACCGCCGAAAGCGGAAACGGTATCACCCTCGTAGGCTCCGGTGTACGCGTCCACCAGCCTGGAGGCGCAGGCCGCACCGCAGGGGTTGTTGTGCTTGACAATAACCGCGGCGGCGCCGGTGAACTCCCTGACCGCTTCCAGGGCCGCATTCAGGTCCAGGATATTGTTGTAGGACAGCTCCTTGCCGTGCAGCCGGGACGCGCTTCCCACGCAGGCGCCGGCGGCCGGCCGGTCCCGGTAAAAGGCGGCCTGCTGGTGGGGGTTTTCGCCGTAACGCAAGTTCTGCACCAGTTCGTACTGTTTCTGCCACAGGTGGGAAAACTGGCCGGCGGTCTCATTGAGGCCCGAAAGATAGGCCGAAATGGCTCCGTCGTAAGCCGCCGTATGGGAAAAGGCTTCTCGGGCCAGTTCCAGGCGAAACTCCTCATTTGCTTCGCCTTTGGCCATAGCTTCAATGACATCACCATAGCGCCGCGGGTTGACCACCACCAGCACGCTGCGGTGATTTTTGGCCGCCGCCCGAACCATGGCCGGCCCGCCGATGTCGATATGTTCGATGGCTTCCGCCAGGGTGACCCCGGGTCTGGCTGTGGTCTCCCGGAAAGGATAAAGATTGACCGCCACCAGGTCGATGGGGGTGATCCCCTGTTCCCTTAGCTGCGCCATGTGCCGGTCGCTGCGCGTGGCCAGTATGCCGCCGTGCACATTGGGATGCAGGGTTTTAACCCGCCCGTCCAGTATTTCCGGAAATCCGGTGACGTCGGATATGTAAGTGACCGGCACTCCGGCTTCCCGCAGGGTCCCGGCCGTACCGCCGGTGGAAACAATCTCAAATCCCAGGCCGACCAGGTCCCGGGCGAAATCCACCACCCCGCTCTTGTCGGACACGCTTATCAGTGCGCGTTTCAAAAAAGCCCCTCCTTTCTCCTTAGGTGCCAGGTGTTGCAAGTTTCATTTGGTGCAAGTTGAGTTCAAGCAATGATGCGTACTTTACGGCCGTCTATTTCCAGCTTACCCTCGGCGAACAGTTTGACGGCTTCGGGGTAGATGCGGTGTTCCTGCTCCAGGATGCGGCCGGCCAAATCTTCCGCGGTGTCGCTTGGACGCACCGGCACCACGGCCTGGATAATGATGGGGCCGGTATCCACACCCTCGTCCACGAAGTGTACGGTGCAGCCGCTGAATCTAACCCCGTGCTTCCAGGCTTGCTCCTGGGCGTGCAACCCCGGGAAAGCCGGCAGCAAGGCGGGATGGATGTTCATAATCCGGCCCGGAAAGGCGGCCAGCAAGTCTCGACCCACCAGGCGCATGTATCCGGCCAGGCACACCAGTTCAACGCCGTGTTCATTCAAAATATTTATGATACTCCGTTCGTATGCCGGTTTGCCGGGAAAACTGTCGAAATCCGCATGAAACGCCGGTATGCTCGCCCGGCGCGCCCTTTCCAGGGCAAAGGCGTCTTTGTTGTCACTGAGTACTGCCGCCACCCGGGCCGGTATAAGCTCCCCGGCACAGGCGTCCATGATGGACTGGAGGTTGGAGCCCCGGCCCGAGGCCACCACACCAATATTCAGTTTGTTCATACTCCCCCACCCCCGCCGGTAATATTTAATCGAGATATACCTTGCCGTCCCCGCTGATTACCTCGCCGATGACACAGCCTTCTTCGCCAAAGGATTTTAATTCACTCATTACGTCTCCGGCCTGTTTTGCCGCCACTGCCAGCACCAGGCCGATGCCCATGTTGAACACCCGGAACATTTCCGCCCTTTCCACCGGGCCCTCCCGGGCGATAATTCCGAATACCGCCGGCGTGTCCCAGGCGCCGGTGTCGAGCCTGGCTGCGGTTCCGGCCGGCAGTATGCGGGGTATGTTTTCCAAAAGGCCGCCGCCGGTTATATGCGCAATGCCCTTGACAAGAAGCTTGTCCAACAGCGGCAGTACGGTTTTAACGTAAATCCTGGTGGGAGAAAGTAATTCCTCGCCCAGGGTGCGACCCAGCGCCGGGTGCTCCCGGTCCATCCGGTGTTCACCCCGGTCCAGCAGCACCTTCCGGGCTAGGGAATACCCGTTGCTGTGCAGGCCCGAGGAGGGCAGGCCGATTAAAACGTCACCGGGCGCAATGGCGCTTGGGTCTATTATTTTGGGCTTGTCAACCACGCCGACGGCAAAGCCGGCGATGTCGTATTCACCGGCGCCGTAGAAATCCGGCATTTCGGCGGTTTCGCCGCCGATTAAGGCGCAGCCCGCCTGTCGGCAGCCCCCGGCCACGCCCGACACTATATCCGTCACCTTGGCGGGCTCCAACCGGCCAACCGCCAGGTAATCAAGAAAAAAGAGCGGTTCCGCTCCCAGGGTGAGGATGTCGTTTACGCACATGGCCACGACATCAATGCCGATGGTGTCATGTTTATTCAGCATAAAGGCTATACGCAATTTTGTGCCCACGCCGTCGGTGCCGGATACCAACACCGGCGCGGTGTACTTGGCGATATCCAGCGCAAACAGCGCCCCGAAACCGCCGATACCCGTCAATACACCGGGCCTGTGTGTGGAGGACACGGTTTTTTTCATCATTTCCACGGCGCGGTTGCCGGCTTCGATGTCCACTCCCGAGTCGGCGTAAGTAAGAGGCTTTTTTTCCGGCATTTGTCTCCCCCGTTCTTAGGGAACTATTCCAGATTGTACTTGCCTGCATCCCTGGGCTTGACCACTTCCACCGGGTAGTTCCCGTTGAAGCAGGCCGTGCAGAAATTATCCCGGGCGGCGCCGAAAATATTCAGCAGCCCCTCCAGGGAAAGATAGTGCAATCCGTCGGCGTTGATGCACTGACGTATTTGATCCGGTGTTTTTTGGGCGGCGATCAATTCCTGCTCGTTGGAGGTATCAATGCCGTAATAGCAGGAATGGGTGATGGGCGGTGAGCTCAGGCACATATGCACTTCCCGCACCCCGCAGTCTCGCAGCATGGCCACTATTTTATGGCTGGTGGTGCCGCGGACAATGGAGTCGTCCACCATAACCACCCGCTTGCCGTCCAGCACTTCGCGCACCGGGTTTAATTTCAGCCGCACCCCGAGGTCCCGCATGTCCTGGGAAGGCTGGATAAAGGTTCGCCCGATGTACCGGTTTTTCATCAGTCCTTCTTCAAAAGGGATGCCCGACGCTTCGGCGAAGCCGCGGGCCGCCGCGGTGCCCGAGTCGGGCACCGGAATGACTATATCGGCTTCCACCTTGTATTCGGCAGCCAGCGCGCGTCCCATTTGCTGCCGTGTCCTGTACACGTTAAAACCGTCAAGCACGCTGTCGGGACGGGCGAAATAAATGTATTCAAATATACAGTGGGCCCGTTTGCGCGGCTTGAGAACCTGAATGGATTCCAGGCCGTTTTCATCAATAACCAAAATTTCGCCGGGCTGCACGTCCCGGATAAACATGGCCCCCACCGTATCCAGAGCGCAGGACTCGGATGCAACCACGTAACCGTCTCCCAGCGCGCCGACGCACAGCGGGCGGAAACCATGGGGGTCACGCAGGGTCAGCAGCTTGTTTTCGGTGATGATTACCAGCGAGTAGGAGCCCCTGACGTCAATCATGCTCTTGATCAGCCCGTCGACCAGGTTGTTCTGGGCAAAGCGGGCAATGATATTGACAATTACTTCGCTGTCGGTGGAAGACTGGAACACTGAACCGGTGTTCAATAGTTGTGAGCGCAGCTCGGTGACGTTGGTTAAATTGCCGTTGTGGGCCAGTCCCAGCATGCCTCCGGCATAGCGGAACAACAAGGGTTGCGCGTTTACCGGGTGACTGGAGCCGGTGGTGGAGTAGCGCACATGCCCGATGGCCACATGGCCTTTCAAGTTGCTCAACTGGTTGCCTGAGAATACCTCGGACACCAGCCCCATGCCTTTGTAAAGCTGCACCCTGGAACCGTCCGCGACGGCGATGCCGGCGCTTTCCTGGCCCCGATGCTGCAAAGCGTAAAGGCCGTAGTAAGTGAGCCCGGCCAAATCGTGCCCCGGGGCGTAAATGCCGAACACACCGCACTCCTCCCGGGGTTTATCATGCAAGTCAATTGTTTTTAAGCACCGGGTCGGACGGCCGACCATTTTATCTCCCCCAAATATTATCCCAGGCAGATATTTTTTCTTTAACCGAATGAACGCGCTTTTACGGCGAATGGGTTAAGGTTGACTTGTCACCCCGTATGTTGCTTACCCGTCAAGCGGCGGTATACCTCCCGGTATGCTTGTTCCACGTCGCCCAGGTCCTGGCGGAAGCGGTCTTTATCCAGCTTTTTCCGGGTGTTTTTGTCCCAGAAGCGGCAAGTGTCCGGTGAAATTTCGTCCCCCAATATGATTTGGCCGTTATGCAGACCAAATTCCAGCTTGAAGTCGATGAGATCCAGTTCCCGCTCAGCCAGGTGGGCGCGCAGCACTTCATTAACCTTGAGAGCGATTTCTTTTATCTCGGACATCTGTTCCGGTGTGGCCAGGTCCAAAATCCTGATGTGGTCGTCGTTAACCAGCGGGTCGTGCAGTTCGTCGTTTTTATAATAATATTCCACCACGGTGGAGGGCAATACCGTGCCTTCCGGCAGGCCCAGACGCTTGGACAGGCTGCCGGCGGCGATATTGCGCAGCACCACTTCCACCCTGATGATCTGCAGGGATTTAACCACCATCTCCCGGTGGGATTTTTCCGCCACAAGATGAGATTCAATGCCGTTTTGGGCCAACAGGCGGAAAAAGTGGGCTGAAATCTTGTTGTTCAGTTCGCCTTTGCCGCTGACAGCGCCTTTTTTAAGCCCGTTAAAGGCTGTGGCGTCGTCTTTGTATTCCACCCAAAGCAAGTTTGGGTCGTCGGTGCGAAATATCTTTTTGGCTTTACCCTCGTACAACAATTCTTTTTTGATCATTGCAACACTTCCTCTACAATTCAAAACGCCGGTAAATTTCATCCAGGTGCCGCAGGTGATAAGTGTGATCAAACAATTCGTTTATTTCATCCGGTGGCAGCGCGGCAGCTATGTCATTGTCGTTTAACAGCAGCTGCTTGAAGTTTTCCCCCCGGTTCCAGGAGCGCATGGCGTTGCGTTGCACCAGTTCGTAAGCTCTTTCCCGGGTCAGGCCCTTGTCCACCAGGGCCAGCAGCACCCGTTGGGAGAAGATGAGCCCGTGGGTGCGGTCCAGGTTCTTTTTCATGTTTTCGGGATACACAATCAGGTTTTCCATTACGTCGGTAAACTTGTACAGCATATAATCCAAGGTCGTGGCGCTGTCCGGGATAACAACCCGCTCCACCGAAGAGTGGGAGATGTCCCGTTCGTGCCATAGGGCCACGTTTTCCATGGCGACCAAGGCGTTACCGCGCAATAGCCGGGCCAAACCGCTTATGCGCTCGGTAGTGATGGGATTGCGTTTGTGAGGCATGGCGGAGGAGCCTTTTTGACCTTTCTTGAAGTATTCCTCGACCTCCAGGATGTCGGTGCGCTGCAGGCTTCTGATTTCGGTGGCGAACTTGTCCAGGGAACTGCCGATAACGGCCAGGGTGGACATGTATTCAGCGTGCCGGTCCCGTTGCAGCACCTGGGTGGACACCCGGGCGGGCTTGAGACCGAGCTTTTGGCATACATATTCTTCCACAAAGGGGTCGATGTTGGCGTATGTGCCCACGGCGCCGGAAATCTTCCCCGCGCCGACGGTGTCCAGGGCGTCTTTCATCCGCTTGATATTGCGCTGGGTTTCCGCCACCCAGAGCAGCATTTTTAAGCCGAAGGTGGTGGGCTCGGCGTGGATGCCGTGGGTGCGCCCGATCATCATGGTGTTGCGGTGTTCCCCGGCTTTTTCCAGCAGCACCTCCCGCAGCTTTTCCAAACGCCGCAGTATTAATTCACCGGCTTCTTTCATCTGTACGGCCAAAGCAGTATCCAGGACATCCGATGATGTCAGCCCCAGGTGTATGTATTTGGAAGCGTCCCCCACATATTCCGCCACGCAGGTCAAAAATGCGATTACGTCATGGTTGGTTACAGCCTCTATTTCATCAATACGCTGCACGGTAAAGTTTGCTTTTTCCTTGATTTCCTTCAGCGCGTCGGCCGGAATATCGCCCTTGCGGGCCAATGCTTCGCAGGCGTGTATTTCCACGTCCAACCACTTGCGATACTTGTTTTCCAGAGACCAGACAGCCTTCATTTCAGGCAAAGTATAGCGATCAATCAATATTGCTACCCCCAGCATGGATTTAGGTAACCATTGTGGGACGGTTTTTTAAGACTAAACCGTCCCATGGCCCGACACAATAATATGAAAGCCCGGCGGCAGGTTAGCTTGAGGAAACCTACCCGCCAGGGCTTTTATCCCGATCGGTGTAGCCGCGCCTTAAAAACCGGGCGCTGCCTGTACCGCTTGGACCGAACCGCCGGAAAACCAGCGTGGAACCCTAGGTACACTTTCTCTCATTTTTTGTAGTTATACTGCATAAATACCTTCCCAAATAATATTAAACCATGCTGTTCAGGTAGTCAAGTAAGCCCGGGCAAAATTGGGTTTCTCTACTATTCCCATTCTATTGTGGCCGGCGGTTTGGATGTGATATCGTAAACCACCCGGTTGATTTCCTTAATTTCGCTGACAATGCGGGAGGATATGCGCTCCAGCACATCGTAAGGTATCCTGGCCCAGTCGGCGGTCATACCGTCATGTGAGCAGACGGCCCGGATACCCAGGGTGTGGGCGTAAGTACGCTCGTCGCCCATTACGCCAACGCTGTACAGGCCGGGCAGGACGGCAAAGTACTGCCATATTTCCCGGTCCAGGCCGGCTTTGGCGATTTCTCCGGTGACTATGGCGTCGGCTTCTTGCAGTATAGCCACTTTTTCCGGGGTAACTTCACCCAGGATACGCACGGCCAAGCCGGGCCCGGGGAAGGGCTGGCGCCAGACGACGCTCCGGGGCATGCCCAGTTCTTCGCCCACGTTGCGCACTTCGTCCTTGAACAGCCAGCGCAGCGGCTCGATAAGGGACAGGCGCATATTTTCGGGCAGCCCGCCCACGTTGTGGTGCGACTTGATTACCGCGGCGGTGGCGGTGCCGCTTTCCACCACGTCGGGATACAAGGTGCCCTGGACAAGGAAATCTATTGCGCCAATTTTACCGGCTTCCTCCTCGAACACCCTGATAAATTCTTCGCCGATGATTTTTCTTTTCCGTTCCGGGTCGGTGACCCCTGCAAGCCTGGCCAAAAAACGCTCCGAGGCGTCCACGTAAACCAGGTTGATATTGAATTGATCCCTGAACACCTCTTGTACCGACCGGGCCTCATCTTTGCGCAGCAGGCCGTGGTTCACGAAAACGCAGGTCAACCGGTCGCCGATGGCCCGGTGTACCAGCACCGCCGCCACCGAAGAATCCACACCGCCGCTCAGGGCGCACAGCACCCGTTGTTTGCCGGCCTTGTCCCTAATTTCCGCCACGGTTTGCTCGATGAAAGAGTCCATGGTCCAGTTGCCGGAGCATTTGCATATATCAAACAGAAAATAGCGCAATATGTCCTGTCCCCGGGGAGTGTGCGCCACTTCGGGGTGAAATTGCACCGCGTAGAGTTTTCTTGCGGCGTCGGCCATGGCCGACACCGACACCTTTTCTGTTTTGGCCAACACCTTGAACCCCGGGGGCGGCGCTTCCACCCGGTCCCCGTGGCTCATCCAGCAATGGTCCCGCTCGCCCATACAGCCAAGCAGCCCGCCCTCGGGAAAAACCTCAATCTCTGTTCGCCCGTACTCGCGCATTTCCGACCGGCTTACCCGCCCGCCCAATTGAAAGGCCATCAATTGCATGCCGTAACAAATACCCAGCAGGGGAATTTTCAAATCGTAAATAGCCGGGTCTATATGCGGCGCCCCCGTCTGGTAAACGCTGGAGGGTCCGCCGGAAAATATAAGGCCCCGGGGGTTTTTGTCCAATATTTCCTGGAGCGGCGTGTTATAAGGAAGCATCTCACAAAAAACGTGACATTCACGGATGCGGCGGGCAATCAACTGACTATACTGGCCGCCGAAATCCACTACGATAATTAATTCCTGCCGGGGAACAGACATGGGCGCAGCCCTCCTCGGAGTATGATTAAATGCTTAATAAGTGTCCACTTCCCTTTTCAAAACGTAAATTTCCGGCAGGTTCCGGTACATTTCATTATAGTCCAGGCCATACCCCACCGCAAATTCGTCGGGGATGGCGAAACCGTTGAAATCCACCGGAACCTCCACCTCACGGCGGGAAGGTTTGTCAAGCAACGTACATATACGCACGCTGGCCGGTTCCCGCGCTTTCAGGATTTCCAGCAGATAATTCAGGGTCAGGCCGGTATCTACAATGTCTTCCACCACCAGCACGTGCCGCCCCTGGATGTTCTGGTCCAGGTCTTTTTGAATACGGACTACGCCTGTGGACTTGCTGGAGGATCCGTAACTGGATACCGCCATGAAGTCGAACTGGACATCTATGGTCATAGCCCGTGCCAGGTCCGACATAAAGATCATGGCGCCTTTTAAAATGCCCACAATCAACAGATTTTTGCCGGCATATTCTCGGTCCAAGGCCCGGGCCAATTCCCGCACCTTGGAATCAATTTCCGCCCGGGAGATTAAAACCCTTTCCACTCCTTGACGCAAGTAAATTCCTCCTTGTTAAAATCTGCGTTATTATAACAAGTTGTATCGGCAAGTGTCAACACAGGTAATTAATAGACGAGGCATTGGCTGTTCTACCCATTGTATGGTAAACTGTCTCATAGATAAGGAGGGATTTTTTATGGCGGAAGTTTTTTTTACCGATTTGCGTGCCAGCAGCAAGGAAAATTTGTTGGACAAGCTTGCCGGGCTTTGCAAAAGAGCGGGTCTGATGGATATAGTTAAAAAAAATGACTTGGTGGCGTTAAAGATTCACTTTGGGGAAAAAGGCAATCTGGCTTATATCAGACCCCAATTTGTGCGTTTGATTGTCGATAGTGTCCGGGCCGCCGGAGGCAAGCCATTTCTCACCGACGCCAACACCTTGTACGTGGGCAGCCGGGCCAATTCCGTCGATCACCTGGAAACGGCTGTTTGGAACGGTTTTGATTTTGCGGTGGTCAATGCGCCGCTGATTATTGCCGATGGACTGACGGGCAAGGAGTATGTCAATATCCCCATCAAAGGAATGCATTTCCAGGAAGTCAAAATCGGCAGCGCCGCCGTCCATGCCAACGCCCTGGTATCAATAACCCATTTCAAAGGACACGAGTTGACCGGATTTGGCGGCACCCTGAAGAATATCGGCATGGGTTTGGGCAGCCGGAGCGGCAAGCAGATGATGCATTCAGACGTACTGCCCAGGGTAAAAGCAGAAAAATGCCTGGCCTGCGGCATGTGTTCCCACTGGTGCCCGGCCGGAGCCATCAATGTGGAAACCCACGCCGCCATTGACGAACAATTGTGCTGGGGCTGCGGCGAATGCACGGTAACCTGTCCCGAGAGAGCCATCGGCATCAACTGGAAATCCCGGCCCGACGTGGTGCAGGAAAAAATTGTGGAATACACCATGGGTGCTCTAAAAAACAAGCAGGATAAAGCCGTGCACATTTCCTTTGTGATGAACGTCTCCCCGGAATGTGATTGTTGCTCATTTAACGACTCCCCGGTGGTGCGGGATATAGGCATCCTTGCCTCCCGGGACCCGGTGGCCCTAGATCAGGCCTGCATTGACCTGGTGAATGGGGAAAAAGCCTTGCCCGGCTCCCGGCTGGCGGATAATCCGGATACCAAAGACAAGTTCGGGACGCTGTACAAGAATGTCGACTGGTCGGTACAACTAGCCTATGGCGAAAAAATGGGACTGGGCGTCAGGGAGTACCGGTTAATACCAATTTAACTCAAGCCGGTGATACGGTAAGAAAATGAAAATTTTAACACCACGGTTCGCTTACTTTGAGCGAGCCGTAGTTTTTGCCGGCGCAATTCATTTATTGTTTTGGTTGCTAATGACCCGTTGGACCTGTTGAATGTTTTTTTCTTGCAACTCAATCAATTGGTCCAGCTTGTTCAATATTTCTTCCTCTCGCTGCCGGTTTGCTTGCATCCATCTCCCGGGTCTTATGAATAATAGATAAACCAATATATATATAACCAAAAGCAAAAAAATAAAATTAAAAACTTGCGCTATTGATGTAGCATTAAATTCCAATTTTTCACCCCTTATTTAAAATTGCAATTAGAGGTATACGATTAACCAACCGATGTGTTATAAAAAAACAGGACCGCCGAAAAGTATTGCGGATATCAATAATAGCCTGAAAGCTTGCCAATATGTAATTTCCTTTAGGTTAAACACCTGGGGCATGGTTATATTCCAGAGCCAATAAAGAATTGCGGTTACAAGAAACAAAATGCCGGGTATTAATAACATGCCCAAAATATAAAAGAAGCCTATTTTTGATGATGTATCCATAAAATCACCTCCTATTTTAAAGTTAAACGACCAACATGACTTCCAGTTGTAGACAAAGCGGCTTATTTATCATTCCGGCTTATTTGTATATTTTATGAAAGTAT
>JAKSCU010000126.1 GCA_022360435.1 Bacillota bacterium | reverse complement strand
GTACATGACATAGAAAAGGCTGGGGCTACAAACGCCGCAGGTACGGAACCTGCCTCAATAACCATTGATCCTGTGAGTGGAGATATAATTTGGGATGCCCCCGCTATTCAAGGGCAATACAATATTGCTTTTATTATTGAGGAATGGCGAAAAGTAGATGGCACATGGTACAAACTCGGTTATGTCACCCGGGATATGCAAATTCTGATTGAAGAATCGGAAAACAATCCTCCGAAACTATATTTGCCTCTTGATACTTGCGTTGAGGCCGGAACTACTTTGGATGTTGAGATTTTTGCAGAAGATCCCGACGGTCATGATATTACCATAGAGACCTTTAGCGGTATTTTTGGCTTATTTGGACCGGCTGTAACGGTCGATCCGGGTTCAGCCATTGCCCAGCCCAACCCAGCCAGGCTCCATTTCACTTGGCAGACGCATTGTAATCACGTTCGAGAAAAACCTTATCAAATAATCTTTAAGGCTACCGACCATCCATCTGAAAAGAATAAACAACCTCCCCTTGTTGACTTTGGAAGCTGGTTTGTCACTGTTGTTGCTCCCGCTCCCTCCGGGCTAGCTGCTTTTTCATCGCCGGATAATAACGTGGTTTTACAGTGGGACCCCTATACATGCCGGTATGCGGAAAAAATGCAGATATGGAGGCGTGTGGGAAGTTACGAATATGAGTATGGACATTGTGAAACAGGCATCCCAAAATCTGGTGGATATGAATTGATCGATGAGATATCGATTACCGATACAACCTATATTGACACAGGCCAGGAGGCGGGTTTAGCGTATGGAGCCAAGTATTGTTATCGTCTGGTGGCAGAATTCCCCCGTCCGCGCGGTGGCAAAAGTTATCCTTCCAAGGAGGTTTGTGTTATTACCGAAACAGGCCCTGGACCGGTAATTACTCACGTCGATGTTGAAAAGACAGGAGATGGCAATGGTGAAATCATAGTAAGTTGGATACCTCCTGCTGAATTGAATGAAGAAATCTATGAACCGCCTTATTCATATAAACTGTACAGATCTGATAGTGTATCGACCGAAATTTTCATCAATGAAATTTCTGTTCTGAACTATGAAGACACCACGTATTTGGATACTGAATTAAATACGTTAAGCAAAACATATTACTATAAAGTCAAACTTTATGATAACAGGGACAGCTTAATTGCCGCTTCTCCCTTTGCCTCATCAGTCAGATTGTATTGTTCTCCGGTAAAAAATGGTGTTGAGCTATCCTGGAAAGCGGATGTGCCGTGGTCTATTAATACCCAAAACTATCCTTGGCATTACATCTTCAGGGATCATTTTGAAAGCGCTGATTCGGATAAACTTGTACTCATCGACAGTGTAAATGTAAATACTACTGGTTTCAGATACATAGACACCGGACAGGCCGATCTGCACCCTCTGGATGAAAAGAAAAAATATCACTACTTCGTAAAAACGTTTGGAAGCTATAGCAATCCCGATATTCCCGAGCCACAAATCAATCGATCTCAAATCTTAGGGACTTATCCGAACGATACCATAGCGCCTTGTGCTCCGTTTCACCTCCATTTTGGAAATATAACGAGCATACATGATTGCAAGGAATTCATTAAAGATAAACCTTGCAATTTCCGCGAATTTTACAATGAACTATTTTGGGAAAAGGATCTTACCGGAAATTGCGATCTCGATAATTCAAGTTTTAACATATACTTTTCCGACGTTTCAGCCGGTGGTCCTTACGAGATGATTGCCAATGTATCAGACACTTTTTTCATTCATAAGCATTTAAATTCATTTGCCGGCTGCTATCGAGTTTCCGCCTTGGACAATTCCGGGAATGAGAGTGAGCTAAGTGATCCTATATGTCACGATAATTGCCCTTATTATG
>JAKSCU010000533.1 GCA_022360435.1 Bacillota bacterium | reverse complement strand
TTCGGTCAGCGCTGCGACATCGGTGAGCGTGGTCGTCTCATCCAGGGCGATGCCGAGTGTGTAGTCATCGATGCGGCGGAGATTCATGCCGCGGTTAAGCGCTTCGTGATAAAACGCATCAGCAGGTGCGCCGGCGGGCATCATCGTGATGGTGTCAAAGAAGTTGCGGGTCACCACGGCGTGGCCGAGGCGTTCGATGCCCTCGGCGAGTAAGCGTGTCAAGCCATGCACGCGTTTGGCGATGCGCTGCAAGCCTTCCGGACCGTGCCACACGGCATACATGCCGGCGACGATGGCGAGCAGTACCTGCGCGGTGCAGATATTGCTGGTCGCTTTGTCGCGACGGATGTGTTGCTCGCGGGTCTGGATCGCGAGGCGATAGGCCGGGTTGCCGTGCGCATCTTTGGAGACGCCGACGATGCGCCCCGGCATCTTGCGAGCGTACTTTTCGTGCGTTGCGATGTATGCGGCATGCGGGCCGCCAAAGCCCATGGGCACGCCGAAGCGCTGCGTCGAGCCGACGGCAATGTCCGCGGCACCCTTGCCACTTTCTCCCCCCCATTTGCCGGGCGGTTTCAGCAAAACGAGCGCAAGAATGTCTGCCGCCGCGACAACCAGTCCGCCCGCATGATGCACGCGCTCAGCCAGCGCACTGTAATCCTCAATGCGACCATCCGTCGTGGGATACTGCACCAATACACCACATGCCTCAGCCAGCGCCGCATCATCGGGACCGCGGTGACTGGAATCGTATGTCTGCAGATCAATCCCCATCGACTTCGCTCGCGTGCGAAGCACGCCCAGCGTCTGCGGGTGGCAATCCTCCGCGGCGAAAAAAACCTTCTTCTTGCGGTTGGCGGCGCCGAAGCACATCGCCATCGCTTCCGCCGCCGCGGTCGCTTCATCCAGCAGCGACGCATTGGCCAGCGGCAGGCCGGTCAGGTCGGCGACCATCGTTTGGAAGTTGAGTAACGCCTCCAGCCGGCCCTGGGCGATCTCCGCCTGGTAGGGGGTGTAAGGCGTATACCACAGTGGGTTCTCAAGGATGTTGCGCAGCAGCACGGGCGGTGTGATCGTGCCGTGGTAACCCATGCCGATGAAGCTGCGGTTGATCTTGTTCTGCGCGGCAAGCTCGGCGACCTCATCCAAAGCCTGTCGCTCGGACCGCGGCTGATCGAGCGCGAGCGGCGCGTCGAGGCGGATGTCGGCGGGGATGGTCTGCTCAATCAGCGCATCGAGCGAATCGACGCCGAGCGATTGCAGCATCTCGGCGATGTCGGCATCGCGCGGACCGAGGTGTCGTCCGGCGAACGCGTCGTGTGCGTCAAGCAGCGGGTGCGAGGGGGCGGACATTTCAGCGGCGGTAGGTTCGGACATAGCGGTCTCGGTGGTGGGAGGCATGCGTTTTCCGAGGATTTTAGGGGTTCCACGTGCTGTTCGGGATGCTGGAAGGTGTTCCATGATAGCGCCCGACGGCAAACGGGGCAAAGGCGCGGCAGAAGCTTGGGGCAGGCAGCAAATGATACACTGCCCGTCTTCGTAAC
>JAKSCU010000246.1 GCA_022360435.1 Bacillota bacterium | reverse complement strand
GGCGCCAAAGCCCTCGCCGTCGGCGAGCACCATCGTCGGCGTGGGCCCCGGTGCGGGCGCGTGCTCGGTGCTCCTCACGTACCAGCCGCCGGCCATTCGAGCAGGAAGGCGCGGCCACGACGGGACCTGGCGAAGCGCGCGGGACGCAAGCGGCACGGCCTCGAGCGCCGCCCCCGCGCCCTCCGGACACGCGCGGGGCGCACACACCAGCCCGTCCTCGGCATAGCGGATCGGCTGGAGCGGCACGAGCAGCGGGAAGACGCGCGCCAGGGCGCTGCGCGAGCCCTCGACGAGGACCCCGGGCGGCAGTGCTGCGCTCGGCGTCGCTCCCACTATCGTGTCGAAACCGTGACCGACGACGCGACGTCGGCGCTCGTCGATCGGGCTCGCAGGGCCCAGGCGGGCGTCGAGGGCCTGGCGCTCGACGAGCGCCTTGCACGTACGCGCGCCTCGCGTGCGTGTCTCGCCGCCGTCGGCGACGATGTCGTCCGCCGCTCGACCATCGAGGCGGGCCGGCCGGTCAAGTTCGCGCGCCGCGAGCTCGAGACGGCGCTCCAGTTCATCGACGCCCTGCCCGAGCTCGCCGACGCCATCAGGTCACGCCGGGTCCCCGCCGTCTCGGGCTCGACGACGCTCGAGTTTCGCCCGTACGGCGTGGTGCTCGGCTGGCATGCGGCGAACGCGCCGATCTGGGTACCCGCCCTCGTCGCGCTCTCGGCGCTCGTCGGGGGGAATGCGCTGTTGGCGCGGCCGTCGCAGCGGACGCTGGCGACCAGCACCGAGACGCTTCGCGCGATCGCCGAGCCCTGGCCGGCCGACGCGGTCTCGGTGCTGGACCTCCCGTGGAACGAGGCCGAGGAGCTCATCGCCGCGCCCGGGATCGACGCGATCGTGGCGCACTCCTCGACGGAGACCTGCAAGCGCCACCTGGGGCTGCTCGGCGCGGCGTATGCGTCGGGCTCGGCACGGCTGTCGCGCTGTTCTGCGATCTGCGCTTCGCCGCGGAGTCCGCGTTCTTCCGGGCGTGTGTCGAGCATCAGCGACAGCGGAGGCGGCGCAGCCTGGCCACCTGGGGGGCGGTCGTCGCGGCCCTGGTCGCGATCGCGGCGGCGGCGATCGCCGGGTGGGTCAACGCAAATCGCGCCTGGAGGGCGCAAACAGC
>JAKSCU010000349.1 GCA_022360435.1 Bacillota bacterium | reverse complement strand
TTAGCGGGCTGTTCAATTCGTGGGCCACTCCCGCAGCCATCTCACCTATGGCCGCCAGCTTAGCCGATTGGAACAATTGAGACTCCATACTGCGTTTGGCCGTCACATCCTTGGAATAAACAACCACCCCGGAAAACTCGCCATCTTGGCTGAACAACGGGTAAGCATTGATGCTGATGATGCGTTGGAATTCTTGTTTGGTTATTTCCCGCGAAGATTCTCTACGGGTTTTAATGGCTCTTTGGGCGGGGCACTTGTCGTACTCTCGGTTGCAGAAATCGAAAACCTCGTAGCATTTTTTGCCTACAATTTTATCCAAGGGTTTCCCTTGGTAGCCATGGTTTATCCGCACTATTTTATAGCTTTTGTCTATTACGAACAAAAGGTCGGGTACCGCTTTGAACGTCTCTTCCCATTCGCGTTTTACCTCGACCACTTCGTGGTACAGCCGGTTGTTTTCCAGACAGATGGCCAATTGGTCGGCCAGTTGTTGAACAAAAATAAAGTCGTTGGCTGAAAAAGCAAATGCTTCTTTACTGCCCAGGTTTAATGTGCCGATAACCTCGTTATTCACCAGCATTGGCGCCATAACGGCGGATTTGATGCCGGTTTGTTTTAAACAGTCGTCTTCTTCATATTTATGAACATCGTTCCAGATATCCTGGCGAAGGAAACACTGTTTTTCTTTAATTGCCCGCCAGGGCGCCGAATTATATTTGCATAAAACGGTACCCACGCCCAATATTTTTTGTTCTTTGGGTATGCCGGACTTGATGACTAAGTTTTGGTTTTCCAGCAGACAAAAGCTCAGCAGGTTATATGAGATAACTTCCTGTAACGGAACAGCAAAGCGGTCTATTATTTCCTCGTAAGTCATTTTTATATTAATGCTTTTGGCAATCTGGTTGATAATGGCCAGGCGGTTGTTTTGCTTGGTGAGCTCTTCAACGCTTAGTTTGTTGGTCGCCCGGTCGCTATAAAAAGCAAATTCCGTTTGTTTTTTAATTTGATTTTGCCCCATGCTATACATCGCCCCGTTATGATTAATGTTGTTTGGGGTAAACATTGTGTCAATTACAGTTCTATATTCTACACGGCCAATGTTTATCCTGTTGTATAGTGTATACTATTTGATTATGGAGGAACAGAAAGCGGATGTGGTAATAAGGGACAGTAATTTTCAGAATTAAAAGTTAATTGGCAAGGCAGGGGCGATCAACCCCTTAAAGTACAATGTTAGTCCTTGCCGTATAGCCAGCTATACACCTTGTAATTCCACAAAACTTTGTCCACGAATTTTTTGGTTTCCGGGAAAGGGATGTTGTTGATGTCCCTGGCGCTGCCGGAAATTATTTTTTGATCCAGCCAGGCGCGCACATTGCCGCGGCCACCGTTGTAGGCGGCCACCACCATGATGCGGTTGTCGCCGAATTCCTGCTGCAGGTTGGCTATGTACCAGGCGCTCATCTGGATGCTGGTTTCCGGGTCGAAAAGCAAATTAGGGTGAAAAGGTCCCATGCCGCTCTGGTTGGCGATCCACTGGCCAGTTTCGGGCATGATCTGCATCAGGCCGCGGGCTCCTTTGGGGGAGACGGCATCGGGGTTGAAGTTGCTTTCAGTCTTCATAATGGCTGTTAACAGGTAGGGGTCCACGCCGGCGTCGGTGGAGTGCCGGATTATGCTGTCGCGGTAAGGCAGGGGATAAAACACCTTTAATACAGCGTCGTAGTTGTAAATTGCCGTCACCAACAGGATGAGCAGCAGCCACCGGAATATGTTCGGTTTGTATCTGCGGGCCAATGTCAATCACTCCGCCTTAGGGTGTTTTAATAAGGACAAGTATCAAAAAACGCGCGCTCCAGGGAACCGAATCAGTGCGCTTTTTATGTTGCATGGCGTATTACAGCGTAGTTCTTCCTGAAACAACTTTTAAAAGGGGTTTGGTGTAATAGGCTGCGTATATATAACTACTTCTCTTGATTCGCGGCCTGTCCTTCCGGTAACAAAAATTTCCGCCCGGTTCGGACCGGGCGAAACCTTCCTTGATGTACGGGCATAACATCAATGCATTTTGAGCAGTCCCAGAGTGATAAGAATGAACCCGGGCAGGGCGCTGATTTTTCGGCTTACCCCCGAGGCCAGCGCGCCCATACCGGCTTGCAGACCCAGGTAGGTGAGGACGAAGTGGCCCAGTCCCACTATTAGGGCGGTGGGCAATATCTCAAACCCCAGCATGGATACGGCAAAACCTGCCGCGAAGGCGTCCAGGGCCAAGGCCAGGCCCAGCAGTACGGCCTCCCGGGGAGAGATGGTCCCGGAGTGGTCCAGGTCGGCCCGGGACGGTTCCCGCAAAATTTGGATCACCAGACCCAGGGAGCGGATATGGATCTGAAACAGGGTGTTTGGCACTTTCTTTTTTGCATTGGTGTCGTCCCGCTTTTCACGCTTGCTTTTTTGCAGAGACTGGATAAGCACCCAGAGCCCGATGAGCATTAAAATAACCCCGCCCAACCTGTGGGCAAAGGTAGCGGAGAAATAACCGGCCAAGGCGTGGCCTATGAACATGGACAGGCTTATTGCCGCCATCGACATGAGACTGATAATGACCAGCGAGATTACGGGCAACTTGATGTTGCGCACCCCGTAAGCCACGCCGGCCGCAAAGGAGTCCATGTTCAGGGCCAACGCGAACATTACCAGGGCCAGCAGCTCCATTCGGCTTTCCCTCCCCCGTGTGGTTTTTAAATACTATGGCCGGGGAATAGGATATGTGCCACTAATTTGCTCGGCGGGTTCAGGGGTTTTTTTGGCACATGGGACAGAAGTAGGAGCTACGACCGCCCACCTTGATACGGGCTATGGCGGTGCCGCAGTGCGGGCAGCATTGGCCTTCGCGGTTGTATACTCGCAACAGAGTCTGGTAGTTTCCCTCGCGGCCGTCGCCGTCCACATAGTCCCGCATGGATGTGCCCCGGTTGGCAATGCCTTCTTTCAGCACATCTGTAATGGAGCGGTACAGACTGGCTATCTCGCGGGTTGACAGGGTGCCGGCTATGCGCTCGGGGTGCAGGCGGCAGCGGTGCAATGTTTCGTCGGCGTAAATATTGCCCAGGCCGGCAATGAATGTTTGATCCAGCAGCAGGGATTTTAGGCGCACCCGCTTGCGTTTGATCTCCCGGCGCAGGAAATCCCTGTTAAAGTCCCGGCCCAGCGGTTCCGGACCCAGGTCTTTCAAACCCTTAACGCGGTCAAGCTCGCGGGCCGGCGCCAGTATTATGCGACCGAACTGGCGCATGTCGGCGAAGCGCAGTTCGTGTCCGTTGCCGAGGCGGAAAACAACATGGGTGTGGCGGGGCGGTGGGTCCTCGGGACTGGCATATACCAGCCGTCCGGTCATGCGCAGGTGAAATACCAGCACACTTCCTCCGGCCAGATGAACCAGCAGGTATTTGCCCCGGCGTCCCAGCCGGGTGATTTTTTTGCCGGTCACCGAATGGGCGAACACCTCCGGGGCGGGTTCCCGGATAATTTTGTCCATTGTTATGTCCACGCCGGTAATGGTTAGGCCGACCAGGCTTTTTTCCAAGGTTTTTTTGACAGTTTCGACTTCTGGCAGCTCGGGCATTTATCTACACCTTTCTGACGTCGTACCAGTTGGGTCCCACTTTCAGATCCACCACCAGCGGCACGTCCAACAGCAGCGCGTTCTCCATGTGCTCCCGCACCAGCTTTTTGGCTGAATCCAATTCACCCGCGGGCACATCGAATATCAACTCGTCGTGTACCTGCAGGATCATCTTTGTTTTCATGTTCCTGCTCTTTATTTTCTCATTTATTCTAACCATGGCCAGTTTAATTATGTCCGCGGCGCTGCCCTGAATGGGGGTGTTAATGGCGGTGCGTTCCCCGAAAGCACGGGTCATTCGGTTGGAACTGAACAGGTCGGGCAGTTGGCGGCGCCGGTTAAGCAAGGTGCTGGCGTAACCTCTGTTCCGGGCTTCGGCAATTTTCTGGTCGATAAATCCTTTCACCACGTGATAGCGGGTAAAATAGCTTTTGATATAGCTGCCGGCTTCGGCCCGGCTCACCCGGAGGTCCCTGGCCAGGCCAAAGTCGCTGATGCCGTACACTATACCGAAGTTTACCGCCTTGGCCCGGTCGCGCAACTCCGGTGTTACCTGCTCCATGGGCACGCCGAACACTTCCGCGGCTGTGCGGGTGTGGATGTCCTGCCCCTTGTTGAAGGCGTCCGCCAGGCTTTGGTCGCCGGACATGTGGGCCAGTATGCGCAGCTCGATTTGGGAGTAGTCGGCCGCCAGGATCAGGTTGCCTTCTTGGCGGGGCACAAAAAAACGGCGTACTTTTCTGCCCTGCTCCAGCCGGATGGGGATGTTCTGCAGGTTGGGGTCCGAACTGGAAAGCCGCCCGGTGGCGGTGACATTTTGATGGAACGTGGTGTGAATACGCCCCGTGGTGGCGTTGACCAGAGTGGGCAAAGCGTCGATGTAAGTGGATTTGAGCTTGGCCAGTTGACGGTATTCCAACAGTTTGTTCACTATTTCGTGGGAGGCGGCCAGTTCCTCCAGAACCGACGCATCGGTGGAGTAACCGGTTTTGGTGCGTTTTATCACCGGCAGGCCCATTTTTTCAAACAGTATTGCGCCCAGTTGCTTGGGGGAGTTTATGTTGAATTCTTCGCCGGCCAGGCGATATATTCCCTCCACCAGTTGTTCTATCTGGCGGCCCGTTTCATGGCTCATGGTTTGCAGCACGTCGGGGTCCACCGCTACGCCGTCGATCTCCATTTCTGCCAGCACCGGCACCAGGGGCAGTTCCACATCATGGTATAGCCTGTCCATGTCCAGCTCGGCCAGCTTGTTTTCCAGGGTGCGGGCCAAGCGGGAAATGACTTCGGCGCCGGCGGCCAGGGCGGGTTCATCATCCGCCGGCAGCACCACATTCAGGTATCGGGCGGCCAGGTCGGGCAGCGTGGGTTGGCCGGAGCCGGGGCTCAGCAGGTAAGCCGCCAGGGCTGCGTCGAAGGATAACCCTTCCAGCCGACGGTTGTGTCTGTGCAGCATCCAGATGGCTTCCTTGCCGCTGAAACAAACTTTGCCGGGGCAGGAAATGCCGCACAGGTCACCTAACAGGTCCAGGGAGGCTGTTTGTTCCCGTACGGGCAGCAAATATACGGCGCCGTCTTCCGGGTGCATGGCGGCCATGGTAATGCCGCGCCTCCGATCACCTGCCAGCGCCAGGGATATCCGACCGGCGGAGGCCGAGGTTTTTCTCAGTTGATCCAACGCTTCACGGGTGGCCGGTTTGTTGTATTCGATCTGGTAAGCGTCGGTTCCGGCGCAGGGCGCCCGCTCAGACAGGCCTGGCGCGGTATCTCCCCCCCCCATCCGTTCAATGATGCCGCGTACCAGGGTTGTGAACTCCAATTTATTGAACAGTTCTATTAGAGCCGAGTAATCCGGGCCGGGCCAGCGCAGCGTGTTATAGTCGAAATCCAGCGGCGTCCGGCAGTCGATGGTGCCCAGCCGTTTGGACAGCAGCGCCTGGTCCTTGTAATCCGTGACCTTGCTGCGCCAGCGGGGCGGCAGTGCTCCGGTGTTTTCTATCACTTTTTCCACGGAACCGTATTCCCGGATCAGCTTCAAAGCGGTTTTCTCGCCGATGCCGGGCACGCCGGGGATATTGTCTGATGAATCCCCCATCAAGCCTTTAATGTCGGCCAGTTGGGGCGGGCTGACGCCGTAGCGGTCCCATACCCGGCCTTCGTCGTACTCGTCGGTCTCGGATATGCCCTTTTGGGTCAGCATTACTTTGACCCGGGGCGATACCAACTGCAGGGCGTCCCGGTCGCCGGTGAGTATAACGGTTTCCAGGCTGTTGTTGTCGGCAATGCAGGCAATGGTGCCGATAATATCGTCAGCCTCGTAATTTTCCAGCTCCAGCGCGGGGATGCGCATGCATTTCAGCACTTCTTTAACCAGGGGGAACTGGGAACGCAGCTCCGGCGGCGTGGCCGCGCGCTTGGCCTTGTAATCGGCATAGCTTTCGTGCCGGAAGGTGATTCTGCCTTTGTCAAAGGCTACGGCCACATGGTCGGGTTCCAACGCCTGCAGCACTTTAAGCAGCATATTGGTGAACCCGTACACCGCGTTGGTTGCCGTGCCGTCGCTGGCGGCCAGGGGCGGCAGGGCGTGGAAAGCCCGGTGAACCAGGCTGTTGCCGTCGATAATTAGTAACCGGTTGGGTGACATGAGAAATACCTGCCCTTGTAAATTTATAATTTCAGTATTTTCAACAGCCCGGGCTAAAATACCTGCCGGCGGCCCCCTTTTGCCGTAATTAGTGCGCCCTAAAAAGCTCCTGCGCATCCTCCCGATGACACCAAACCCCTTTGCCAGTTTGCCTTTTCAAGTGGAACTAATTTAGTTGGTTGGATACGGCAGGACTTTGATACTCGCTGAAGAAATATATATGCCAGACGGGAGGCAATCAGCTATGCTCAGGCGTTTGGTGTTTTCGACAACGGCAATGTTTTTGGTCATGTTCATGTGGGTGTTTATCGCCGGGGCTGCGGAGAAAAAAGATGCCGGCCCGGAACTGGTCCTGGAAGTGATGGAATTAATCCAGGAATACCATATATCCACGCCCGACCCGTCAACGCTGGCTGATGAAGCCATCCAGGGCATGTTGGATAATATTGACGACAAGTACGCAGTTTTTTTTGACGCCGAAGAATTAAAGGTTTTTACCGACTCGCTGAACGGTGACCTGGTTGGTATCGGGGTTGAGTTAACGCTTCAGGAAAAACATCCCATGGTGGTTAGGGTGCTGCCCGGCACTCCCGCCGAACGGGGTGGTTTGCAGCGGGACGACGTAATCCTGGCCGTGGACGGTAAAAGCACCGGCGACCGGCTTCTGCTTGAGGTAACCTTTGATATACGCGGCCCCCGGGGAACCCCGGTGGAGTTGACCATCAAACGCGGAGAAAAAGAGTTTGATTTGACCCTTGAACGGGCGGATGTGCATGTGCCGACCGTGAGTAACGAAATGTTGGCCGGTAACACCGGCTATATTGCTGTAAGTTCATTTGGTGAACGTACCACCGGGGAATTCGAATTAGCCTTGCTGGAACTCCGGGGGCAGGGCATGGACAGCCTGATTATTGACCTCCGGGGCAACGGTGGCGGGTTTTTGAATAAAGCCGTAGATATTTTGGATAATTTCATGCCCCGGGATTCTCTGGTGGTAAGCACTTTGGACGGGCGGGGCAACCGGGAAGAAATTCGTAGCCTGAATGAAGCAACCGTTGCAAATATACCCCTGGCGGTGTTGGTTGATTTGGGGAGCGCCAGCGCTTCCGAGATTATGGCCGGCGCTTTGCGGGACCATGGTCTGGCCACTCTGGTTGGCGCTGCAACTTACGGCAAGGGCGTGGTGCAGACGATGTTTCCCCTCA
>JAKSCU010000413.1 GCA_022360435.1 Bacillota bacterium | reverse complement strand
CGGCGGACATCGACAAAGTTCGTGCGGAGGACGGCAGATTCAAACATGGGGCGCGGCGGTTCGTTGACGCGTGGCGGGGCTACGTCGAAAGGTCGCGCAACGGCAATCTTCGATTCATCGGGATGATGGATAAGCCACCGGACAAGGTCCGGAATCGAACAATCGACGGATTCAGCGTTGAATTGTTCCCGCGCAATCACTTCGTGACGATCACGGGCGACCGAATTAAGGGGTCTGCGGCTGAAGATGTCACTGGTGTCTTCACGGCGTGGTATGGCTCAGTGGAGAGCGAGATTAAGCCGAAGGAGTCGGGCAACACTCCGGTCGATCTGGTGGACCGAGTGGAACGGCAGGTGAGCGAGAACTTTCCGGAGCTATGGCGAGGCAATACAGGTGGTTACTCCAGCAAATCCGAAGCCGATGCGGCGCTAATGCTTCTGATCGTCGCCGATGAGCGGGTGACGCACAATGAATCAGCGTGCGTCGAAATCTTCCGGCGATCTGGGCTGGCGGACCGCAAGAAAGCGAAACGCAATGACTATATGCAGCGGACATACACGGCGGCTTTGGATTTTCAAACCGCCCGACCGGAACTTATCTGCGCCGCATCAATTAAGCCGAAGGCCGTCGAATGGCTGAGGAGTAGACCGATCAACTGGCCGCGCGGCAAGATCTGCATGCTGAGTGGTGACCCCGGCCTCGGGAAGTCAACCTATACGATTTCCCTCGCTGCGCAGGTAACGCGAGCGGGCGGTGACGTGCTGGTTTTGACCGCGGAGGATGACGCGGACGACACGAGCGTCCCGCGCCTCATGGCTCACGGGGCGAAGCTCAATCGCGTCCACTTCCTGACGGGGATCACGGTCAAAGGGAAACGGGGGTTTGTTGATCTCAACCATAACCTTCCGCAGCTTTCACAAGCATTGGAGCGGGTAGACAACCCGCAACTTGTCATTATCGACCCCATCGCTGCATACATCGGTGGGGTCGATGATCATCGAAACGCGGAACTGCGCGCACTGCTAGCCCGCGTTCAGGAACTCGCGGCGGAACGCGGTGTGGTGGTTCTCCTGGTCTCGCATTTGCGCAAGTCTGGCGGCTCAGCAGTGATACGGACACAGGGCAGTGTGGCATACGTTGCTGCCTGCCGGGCCTGTTGGTTGATGATCCGTGACCCCGAAAATCCACAACGGCGAATCGTCGCGCCGCAGAAATTAAATTTGCAGCCATCGGAGTTTTCGTACGCATTCACGCTCGACAACGGGCGCGTCGTTTGGGAGTCGACACCCATCGCGAAAACGGCGGATGAACTCCTGAAAGACGCGGACGAACCCCAATATCACGACAAGGCGTACGCGCAGGATGAGGCGCGGAAATTTCTTTCGACACTTTTAAAAGACGGGCCGATTTCGGCAAACGATGCGAAAGCGCAGGCTCGCGAAGCGGGTATCGCTTCCCGAACGTTGGATCGGGCGAAGGCCTCTCTCGGCGT
>JAKSCU010000132.1 GCA_022360435.1 Bacillota bacterium | reverse complement strand
GTAGTTTCCTGCAAGCCCTAGGACTACAAGTAAGACAAATGCGACAGCAGGTCTTAAACTTGCACTTGGGACATTTTTGGGAAACTTCATTTGTATTTCCTCCTTCTTTAGCATACTAAAAGACACCTTTACTGTCAGGTGCCTTTATCCTATAAATTATATTGAGCATTCCGGCAGCCTGGCAGTCATTGAAAAACTTTCTTTAGACCCATGGCTTTGCGACCTTATCTTTCGATAAGTGTGCTATTATCGATGCCATATTAACTTTTTCCAATAGCAATTGTTGTTAGGCCATTAGTCCTAGTATCCCGAGCCTATTAAATTCTGGCAATTTAGGACTATTTACCTATCACTGGATATATTATATACTTAATCTCGACAATATGCAACAAAATAATTTGACGATTGTTGGAGATTTAAAGAGCTGTTATTTGTCTTCATCCGGCGGTTCTTCCGGCTTGGAGATATCAGCGGTTTCCGGACCGCTTAACTGCTCAGGGGCGGGGGCGGTTTCCTCTGCTTTGGAATGATTACACCCTTCCTCTTGCCTGTTCTTCTTTTTCCTTCCGCTGAAAATCAAAAAGGCTGCCGCTAACATAAGTATAAAGCTGACCTGGTCGATTACCTTCTTGTCCACTTCGAATTTAAATAGTGCCTGTGCAATTCCGAAACCTATAAAAAGCAAACCTATTGCCAGCACTATAATCATTCTATGTTTTCTATTCAAGTTCATTCAATTTACCCTGCTTTCATTGGATTTTAGACTATTATAACGCATAGGAAAACTTAATTCTTCCTGCTTATATGTTTTGCGGCCATGCGTTTCAATGAAATTTACCTAAAAGCTATTATCATTATTATTTATAAATTTCATTATAACACATCAGCATAATCTTATACAGAGCTTATCTGAACTTTTTGTGCAGCATCTAAGAAAACGTCTCCTGAATTGGAAGAAGAGGCCGGTAGGTATAAATGCAAATCTATATCTACATTCCCTTGTAATTTAGGGTTAACTGACTTTATTCCAGTCCGTATTTACTGTTGTAAAGCTCAGGGTCGTAAGCGGCTCTTCTGCCCGGGCAGTCGGCCCTTGGGCACAGCAGGCAGCTTTCAAAACCGGCTTCTGCGGGAAAGAATATTCCTGATATGGATTTAACCGGTACCATTAATAAGCTGTCCGTAAGTTCAACACCTATTTTCTCACTGCAGTCACCTAAAATCGAAAACAGCTTTTTTTGCTCG
>JAKSCU010000397.1 GCA_022360435.1 Bacillota bacterium | reverse complement strand
GCGGGCATCATAGTATTGAAAGTTGAAATAATTGATTAATAAAAGGAGGTTTTTACTAAATGGCCGAAGGGCAAAAGTCGAACCGCAAGTTGATTCCCCAGTCCGCCAAGGCAATGGAGCAGTTTAAATATGAGACAGCCGCCGAATTGGGCATCCAGAACTACCAGGGGTACCTCGGCGAATTGCCTTCCAGAGTGAACGGAGCGGTGGGCGGTAACATGGTGAAAAAAATGGTGGCGGCTTACGAACAGAGCCTGGCCCAGGGTCAGCAGCCCCCTACCCCGCAGGTGACCAACCAGCAGCCGACCCCTTAAATTAATTGCCGTCTTTTGTATACTTAAAAAGGGAGAACCTGACCGTAGTCAAGGCTCTCTCTTTTTGTTTTTTTGTGTTTTTGATGAGAAACAGCCGCCCAGGACAATTTTCATTTATAATTGTGCCCGTCGGGGGATGGGGTTTAGGAAGGTATACCCGGCCATATTTATAGCGGGATTCAAGGTAAAGGTATAGTTCATTTATGTCGCATATTTTTTCGCCTCCTGGCTAAACTAAAAATCGGAGGTGATGATTTTGCCCAATATAAAATGTAATGTCACGGAGTGTAATTTCAATCAAGCGGTTGAGTGTTCCGCGCCAATGATCCAGGTTAATCGCAACAACACCGGTAGCACCAACAATTCGGACGAGACCAAATGTGAAACCTTCAAGCCCAAGTCATAATCAAGCGGGTCAGTGAAAGAGGGGGCCGGCACAATTGCGTGTCGCCCCTTTTTTCATACTCTTAGGAAAGTATACTTCCGGCCATATAATTTGGTAATTCCTCGCAAGGACCTATGCGGAATTAAAGAAAAAGCCGACCCGGGCGGCAGCTCGCAACCGAGCATAAAAACTGCGCCGGATGTTTTCGTATTGTGTATCAAAAGCGGGCGCGGCGTGAATTAATGAGTGCGTCTTTCCCTTATTAATGCGAAGTATATTTAATAATTAAAAATATTTCGGTCTCTTTCCGGTTGGATTGGGAATACTTATATATAGCAGGCAGGAAATCATTGCAGGTTGGTAATATATATATATAATCATAAAGTGGGGGGTGATTAAAGTGTTGCGAAAAGAATACATGCTTCGTCCGGTGGCGCACTGCAAAGGCGGCTGCCAGGTTTTGTCCCGGGTATGACGTTAAACTGCCCGTTAAAATTGCGCTTTCAAATTTGGAGCAGGCCATACTGTCGGGGTAAGTTAATTCTTCGGCAGATAAACGGCATTTTAAGGAGATTCTGTAAATATTACAGAATCTCCTTCTATTTTACTTGATTTATAATTTGAATCTTATTAAAATGTTTCTAAGTTGGTTTTAAAATTGTATGTGTTGGTATATAAATTATTTATATACTGTACATATAAATCAGACATGAAATATTAAGGAGGGTATTATAATGGGGTTTGAAGTTTACAGGCCGAGATCGGCCAGGGACAATATGGTGGCCTTAACCAAGCATCACATCAGGCTGGGAGGCAAGCTGGCGCAAAAATTGGGCAGCAGACGGGTCGAGGTTGCTTACGACAAAGATTCCGATCAACTGCGCATTAAGGGCGTAAAAGAAGGCGGTATGTTGCTCAACAAAAATAAGATTGGCGCCCGGGGCATCTTTACCTTTTTCAATATTGTAAACAGAAAAGGCAGTTATCACGCGGTTTATAACGAGAAAGAAAAGGCTATCTTTGTTGATTTAGGCCCCGGAGCATAAAACCGGGACGGCAGGCGGTTTTGCCGTAAACAGGCGTATTTTTGTACAATTACATGGTTGCGTGCGGCCCATAGGGCGGCTTTCAAAACCAAAGTGTTGACAGCTCGTTCCCGGACCGGTAAAATAGGGCAAACACATGTTTGGAATGGGGTGGCCCCATGCACACCGGCATGGCCAACTTACCCTTGCACGGGCATCATTGCCCCCGCTGGCTTTTCGAGCGTATGACCCGCCTGGGAACCGCTATTGTGGAAGCCGTTGTGGAAGAATACGGGCCGCGGGAAATACTATTCCGCATGTCCGACCCCTTTTGGTTTCAGTCTCTGGGCTGCGTGGTGGGCTTTGACTGGCATTCGTCCGGCCTGACGACTGTGTTGTGCGGGGCGATTAAGCAGGGCCTGGCAAACAGACAGCGGGAACTGGGCGTCTTTTTTGCTGGCGGCAAGGGTGTGACATCGCGTAAGACCCCCGGCGAGATTGAAGCTTATACTGAAAAGTACGGGCTGCCGGATCATGTGGCCCAACTACAGTATTCCAGCCGGATGTCCGCCAAGGTGGATTCCGCCGCCATACAGGACGGCTACCAGATCTATCACCATTCTTTCATTTTTACGGGTGACGGCAGTTGGGCGGTGGTGCAGCAGGGCATGAACCCGGACCGGGGGTGGGCCAGGCGTTATCACTGGTTGAGCGTTAATTTGGAAAACTACATACAGGAACCGCACGCTGCGGTTTGCGGCAAACGCGGCCCGCAGACGCTGAACATGGTCTCCCGGGAAAGCGGTTTGGCCCGGGATTTTTCGGTGTTTATGGCCGGTGAGCCACCGGAAAAAACCATAACGGAGCTGAAAAAAATCGCCGCCTTGGCCGCGCAAAAACAGACCCTGCTTCAACTGCCCGGCGCCCATCCGGTTCCGCAAGCCGGTAGAATTGAAAAGACGCTGCGCCGCCTTTATGATCTGGCGCCGCGTAATTACGAGCAACTGCTGGCCGTTCCGGGGGTGGGACCGGCCACCGTGCGGGCCTTTGCCCTGGTGGGCGAAGTTGTCTACGGGGTCCGGGCCAGTCACAGCGATCCGGTGCGGTACGCCTTTGCCCACGGTGGCAAGGACGGACACCCCTACCCGGTGGATCGAAAGAATTATGATCGCTCTATTGTCATGCTGGAAACAGCATTGCGCCGTGCCCGGACCGGTGACAGGGATAAAATGGATGCGCTGCGCCGGCTTGCCCACCTGGAAAAGGGAGCAAACCGGCAAATTGACTTTTATAAATCCGGTGGAGGTGTATAAAATAGACAATAAATACGCGGCACTAAAAGATTTACTGGATAAAAAAGCTTTTGAACGGCGGCAGGTGGTGCTGTCGTCGGGCCGGACAAGCCATTACTATTTCGACGGGCGAAAGGTCTCGTTGACTCCCGAGGGGGCCTACTTGATCGGCGAAATAATCTGCGATATGATTAAAAATGACAGAGTGGACGCCGTGGGCGGGCTGACCATGGGCGCCGACCCCATAGTGGCAGCCGTTGGAGTCGCGGCATATCATCGTAATATGGATATATCATTGTTCATCGTGCGCAAAGAAGCCAAGAAGCACGGCACCATGCGCCTGATCGAGGGTCCGCCGCTGAGTGCCGGGCAGCGGGTGGTGGTGGTGGACGATGTTATTACCACCGGCGGATCGGTTGTCAAAGCGGTGGAAGCTGTTCGGGAAGCCGGTTGCCAGGTGGTGAAAGCCGTTGTGCTGGTGGATAGGCAGGAAGGTGGCGCCGCGGTTTTGGGGGAAATGAACGTGCATGTCGCACCTGTGTTTACCGCCGCGGACTTTGGATTATAGTGCCGGCTCATCGCTGATTCCGACCGGGCGGCTTGCTGTGGCGCGGTCCCCGGGGACGGGGACCGGCGCCCAAAAGAAGTTGTATGAAGCACATCGGCAAGGTGGTATTTTAAGGACATTTGTGATATTTTTAACAAGAGCTTGGCTAATTAATCTATTAACAGAGGTGTTTTACCGCATGACAAAAAATCTTGGCGCCGCACAAACCGATATGATTCAGGTTAATCTTGCCGGTGTCGGTGCCCTTGCATTACCCCGGGGGATTACATTAATGGAATTGCTC
>JAKSCU010000396.1 GCA_022360435.1 Bacillota bacterium | reverse complement strand
GCTGATGAACTACCTGCTGCAAAGTACCGCAGACAAAAGGGAAAAGGCATATCTTTTGAACCACTACCGGGAGGAATTCAGGGGAACTGTTTTCAGACAAGTTATGTTTGCCGAGTTTGAAAAGATAATACATGAAAGCGTGGAAAACAGAAAGGCCCTTACCTCAGAGGATCTTTGCAGCATATACAGGGGGCTTAACAGAAAATATTTCGGAGATGAAGTTGAGATAGATGAAGATATAGATATAGAGTGGGCCAGGATACCCCATTTCTATTCCAGCTTCTACGTGTACAAATATGCTACGGGGTTTTCGGCGGCGGTTTCCCTTTCCCAGCAGATACTTAACGAAGGCCAGCCTGCAGTGGACAGGTACATAGAATTTCTGAAGAGTGGAGGCTCCAACTACCCCATTGAGCTCTTGAAGAAAGCCGGGGTGGACCTGTCTGCTCCTCAGCCTATTGAAGATGCACTATATGTGTTTGGGACAGTCTTGGCCCAACTGGAAGAATTATTATAAAACTTAAGGAGGGTTATATGAGAGATCCGAGGATAGAAAAGCTTGCTGAAAATCTGATAAGCTATTCGGTTGACCTTAAAGCAGGTGAAAAATTACTGATAGAAGTCTCAGGCAGTGAAATACCCCTTGCCAAGGAGCTTATAAAAAAAGCCTATCAAGCAGGAGGTTTCCCTTTTTTAACAATAAAAAACAGTGAACTTATGCGCGTTCTTCTAACTGAATGTACCCGGGAGCAGATATATGACATGGCGGCCTTCGAAATGCCCAGAATGAAGGAAATGCAGGCTTATATTGGTATAAGGGCTTCGGAAAATGTGAGTGAAATGGGAGCCGTACCTGCTGAGAAGATGAAAATATACACTGAAAGCTATGTTAAGCCTGTGCACATTGAGCAGCGTGTGAAGCACACCAAATGGTGCATATTGAGAGATCCCAACCACTCCATGGCCCAACTGGCCAACATGGCCACCGATGTTTTTGAAGATTTTTATTTTAAGGTTTGCAACCTGGATTATTCAAAGATGTCAAGGGCAATGGACAGCCTTGTGGGGCTTATGGAAAAAACCGATGAAGTGAGGATAAAGGGAAGGGATACTGACCTGAAATTTTCAATACGAGGTCTGCCGGCTGTAAAATGCGACGGCAAGATGAATATACCGGACGGGGAAGTGTTTACTGCTCCCGTCAGGGATTCGGTAAATGGAGTTATTACCTATAATGCACCCGCTGTCTATCAGGGGGTTACTTTTGAGAATATACGGCTGGAATTTAAGGACGGTAAGATTGTAAAAGCTGACGCCAATAATACCCAGCGAATAAACGAGATATTTGATACCGACGAGGGAGCGCGGTATGTGGGAGAATTCTCGATAGGCCTTAATCCGTATATTGAAAAGCCCATGAAAGACACCCTGTTTGATGAAAAAATAAAGGGAAGCATTCACTTTACTCCCGGCAGCAGCTATGACGAGTGTGACAACCGAAACAAGTCCGCCGTACACTGGGACCTGGTATTTATCCAGAGGCCTGAATACGGCGGGGGTGAAATCTGGTTTGACCGTACTTTGGTCAGGAAAGACGGGGTTTTTATTGTAGAAGAATTAAAATGCCTCAACCCCGAAAACCTCATATAAAAAGCTATATGTTTATGCCCATTTT
>JAKSCU010000151.1 GCA_022360435.1 Bacillota bacterium | reverse complement strand
GGTTTTAAGGAAATCATTAATATCCTTTACATATTCCTCGGCAATTTCCGAAATATGCACCAGCCCGGTCACTCCGCCCGGCAGCTCTATAAAGGCGCCGAAATTAGTTATTCCGGTGACCTTCCCTTGCACTATTTCCCCCGCTTGCACTGGCATACCAACAAATTTCCCCCTGCCGGACAAAAAGACCTTGATTAATTATATCAAAGCCACACCTAGTGTCAAGCGATTAAAAGGGTAGCGCCAACAGTTAATCCCGTATTTCCGAACCGGCACCCCCCCGGGTTTCACCGGCGGTACCCGGCGCCACCGGCACTATCCTTGTTTCACCCGGTTTTACCAGTCCCAGCTTCTCCCGGGCCTCCTGCTCCACATAAGCATCCGACTGCAGAAGCTGCAGTTTTTTATTCAGTTCCTGGTTTAACTGACGCAATTCGTGCACCTCGGCCTGAATGGCCTGCAGGTCCCTCTGCATGGTATAAAGCGAATCAAATCGCGATCCCAGGGAAAAAGAGACGTATAGCAACAACAAGCCCACGATAATCAACGGCAGCTTGCTGCGGGACAGGCGAAAAGTCCTCTGTCCCCTCGATCTTACCTGTTGTGGGTGATCAACCACGTTGCGGCCCGCCTTGTTTTGTCCTGAACTGGACAACACGGCCATCACTCCTCTTCATCCGGCCCAAACAAACCTAAATTGTGCCCGGGGATGATAATAACCACTTCATAACCTTTGCTCCGGGCCCTGTTAAACAGCGTAGCCACCGTACTGACACTTATCCCCAGCCGACCGGCCACCTGGTCGTTTGGATACCCCATTTCCTTGAGAACCACAACCTGCCGTTCCCGGAAACTGAGACGTTCCGCTCCCCTGATTTCAATCTGCACCCGGCTTCACCCCGGACGACCGGCTGCCTGGACCAAAAACCGGGCACTCCGGCTCAATTACTACAAATCAACTACAAGACTTCTACATATTATGGATCAATTCCTGCCGGGTAAATATTTTTATGTGAAAAAATTATGTAAAAATGCGCCAAAAGAAAGCCGGTTGTAATCAACCGGCTTTCTTTTCCTCCACCAGGGCCAGGTACTCCTCGCCCAACCTGGTGAGGCTGCAAATTTTGCTTTTGCCTTCGGTGGAGACATCTACCAGGCCCAGGGCGTACAGCTGCATGATAACGTGGTCCAGTACCGCCCTTTTAACCCGCGACAGCAGCGAAAGGTCTTCCTTGTTCATGCTGCCTTCGTTAACCAGCGACTCCAACACCCGGGTGGCTTCCTCGGGCAGCCGATCCCCGGCTCTGATCAGATATTCCGCCAATGGCGTGGTGCTAATCATATGCACATCCCTCCTTATAACTATATTTTTACCTTTTATTCTTAATTAATAAGCCATCAAGTAAAATTTTTACGTGTTTGGCCAAGTAATTTATGGAAATAATATTATTAATCGGTTGAATAAAGAGGTGAGGGCATTGAAAAGAAAAACGGGGGTAATGCTGATTTTGCTGCTGCTTGCTTGCGCCGCCGGGTTTAACCTTTACAGGATGTCCGGCGCATTGCCGCCGGAAATGGTCCGCCTGCACGTAGTGGCCAACAGCAACATGTTTTATGACCAGGAACTGAAATACAAGGTTAAAGAACGTATTGTTACGGATACCGCGGCACATTTCGGGCAAGCAACCAACGCGGCCGAAGCCATGGAAATCACCGGCCTTGAAACGGCCCGGATTACCAATGCCGCCCGGGAGGAAATCCGGCGGCAAGGTTTTGATTACCCGGTACGGGTAGAACGGGGCAATTTTTACTTCCCGCTTAAAAGCTATTCTGCATTGAAAGAGGGGCGTGTCTCACAGTTAACCCTGCCCTGTGGCCGCTACGAAGCCATGCGGGTGGTTATAGGAGAGGGCCGGGGGGCCAACTGGTGGTGCGTGCTTTACCCGCCGCTGTGCTTCGTGGATGCCCGGCAGGCCCTGCCACCGGTGATGGCGCCGACCGCAGGCTCTTTAGAGAAAGAATTCAATGACGCCGGGGATGGCCCGGCGCAGCCCCGGATTGAATACCGCTTGCAAGTGGCGGAAATCTGGCGCAAGCTGGCACAATAAATTTAAATGCACAAAGAGGTTTGGTGTTGTCGGAAAGATGGCGCTTTAAGGTGATTTGAATCTCTGCCACCGGGCGAACAATCGGTGGCAGAATTGTTTTACCGGCGGGGGCACCGTTTTTTTCAGCGGCCGGGCAAATAATTGTACAATTTTGCCCGTTAATTGGCCGACCAGCTTGAAGGGGAAGACAAGCACCCGAAAAAAAAGCCGGAAAGGAAAAAAAAAGACGGCCAGCAACAACATAATCAACCGCCAGGCCAACCGCAGCAACCGGGCCGTCTGCTCCAACAGCCACCAAAGCACCCCTTTGGCCGAACGTCGCAAGTAGCGGTAATACAGCCCGGCGCCGACACCCAGCCCCAGAAGCACAAAAAACCTAACTTCACCCTGATTATAATATAGCAACAGCGAGTAAACCACCGCGATTAGTACCAGCCAGAACAAAAAGTCCCCCACGGTGAAAACTTTTTTTTGCAGTCGCATAAGGTGGCCGACCCCGGCGTAAAAATCATAAATTAATCCCGCCAGTATCCCGGTCAAGATTGTGTAGGCAAATAACATTAATTGACCGGTCACCGATTCCGTCACGATCACAACCCCCAAATAATTGTAAAAAGCGCGTTGTTAGTCCAAAATTGGCGTTTTTTAAAACCAAAAGCCTTTCCAAAGCAGTTTGGCGTTCACTGAACCCACTGTGGACAAGGGGGCACACCCTGCGGGAAATGTCCAAACTTATAGCACCAAACCCTTTACCAAAACTTTTTTGGGGAACTAATTAGATGCACCGGCAATTACCAGCCAAACCGCGGTCATTTGAAAAGCCGCTCCAACACCCCCTTACCCCGGGCACCGGTCGTAGTTTTACCTTCGGCAAAATCCATGTGATCCACCCGGCCCTCCAGCACCAGGTTACCGTCTGCCAGGTTCAGGTGGGTGATATGTAGTGCCTCTCCCCGGATAGTCAGCAACCCCATATTGGTATCCAGGCTGATTTCCCGCTCATTGAACTTACCCACATGCTCCACACCGTCAACAACCATGTGCTTACGGTCGGTAAGGCCAAGCCGATTAATAAAATCCCGTTTTTGTTCCATTCCATCACCTCCCGGGCCCGGGTTGGCCGGTTGACACGCGCTTATTGCCGTACTGCTCCCTTTAGATTACAGTTTTTCAGTTTATATCTATGCCGGCAATCCATAATTATGCTTAAGAAAAGCGCGCTCTTTCAGTGCCCTGGCGCGCGCGCTTATAATTTCCTAAAAGCATAAAAAAAGCGCACTCATTCGGTTCCCTCTTCGTGCGCTTTTTGATACTCTTATCCTTGAATCC
>JAKSCU010000211.1 GCA_022360435.1 Bacillota bacterium | reverse complement strand
TGAAAACCCGGCTTTACCTCCTGATCGTCGATGGCAAACCGACCCTCCAGGGCATAGTCCTTTATGGAGGGATCGTCATAAGTTTTGGCTGCGCCGTCCACCGGGTCCCACACCATGGGTTTTCGGGTTTTCCCGTCACGGTACAAACGGCCCCCGTGCTCTACCAGATAAGGGCCGTTGGTATGCGCTTTGATAAACTGCCCGTCATACTTGTTGATTTCAAAGAGCATCACATAAACCATGCCCAGTACGAATGCGCGGTCGGTGCCCGGTATGATTGGTATCCATTCGTCGGCTTTGGCACAGTATGAGGCCATGCGGGGATCCACCGCCACAAGTTTCAAGCCGCGGTTAACCCGGGCGTCGGCCATTCGCTTGGTGGAGCCGGCCACATGCAGGTGGGAGCTGAAACCGTCGCCGCCACCCATTTGAATCCAATAATTGCAGTATTGATAGTCGTTAACCGAAGCAAAAGCACCGTCAATAATTCCGTTGACGGGGTGGTAGGCCGCCCCGCAAAACTGCCCCACGGTGGTAAAATAATGCCCGGTGCCGTAGGCGGCTCCCCAGCCCCAGAGGTGAATGCGCTGAAAATCATTGATGGCCACCAGGAGTTTGCGCGGGTCCTCCCGGCGGATTTTTTTCAAGCGTTCGCCGACAATATCAAGGGCCTCATCCCAGGATATGGGCTCCCAGCGGGGGTCCACCCCGGGGCCTTTTTGGGGATTTGTCCGCCGCACCGGAGATTTGATGCGGTTGGGGTCATAATGGCGCATAATCCCCGAGTGCCCTTTGGGGCAAAGCTTACCCATATTGTTGAGATTATCCGGGTCCCCTTCGATTTTAACCACTACGCCGTCCACAACATGCACCCTGATGCCGCAGCCATGCAGACACATTTTGCATGCGCTCCTAATCCACTGGTCCTGCTTTTTTGCTGTTGCTGCGCCGCTCAGAACAATTCCCCCTTTCGTAATCACTTTGCCACTTTATTTTTATAAAATTTCCTGACACATTTGTCGTCTCCCACCGCCAAAGAACTGAGTGTTTCCACACCCAAGCCGGGCGACATGGCGGCCACCGTCGCGGCAAACCACCTGTCGCAGCCGGTTTTGCACATACCCGGCGCGCCCGCTTCCCTGTAGGATTCAATCCAGGGGCACTCATGGTGAATGAGCAAATAAGCGTCGCCATCTTTTTCCACAGTTACCTTTTCTCCCATAATCTCGCTGCTCCGCGCCGCCCCGCCGGCCACTTGCTCCAAGTTATCGGGGTCAATTTTCGCTATTTTCAGATAACTGTTTGCGGTATTTGCCCCCATTTTTTCCCAAAAGCTAAGAATCAACTTGTCGGCTTCCTCTGTACCGTATTTTTCCAAGACCGTTTGCCGCCAAAAGTGGAAAAAAAGATGGGAGATTTTTACCATTACTCTCCAATTGCGCTCAATCATTTTTTCTTGATCCATTTTTTAATCACTCCTCCTTAAACACCAAACCTCTTTGAAAGTTTTTTTCAGGGGGAACCTGGTTGGTTTTAGTAAATTGCAAATAGCATACCAAAAAACAATAAGTTTTTTTTAAGCTTTTCCGCATGGATATCATAGTAAAGGATAATTTATCAGTCTTTATACTTATTGTTACAAAAACAAAAACGCACCACCCGGTGCTTTTTGGCATCGCTATTTTAAATATTTGCTTAACAACTACAGAGAAATTGTAAGGCAGACAAAGCTACGGGGACGGGTGGTGCGTCTTGGAGCGTCCCCATAGCGCAGTCATTTATACCGAAAACAGTTCCCTTTCGGTGACCGACAGTATTTCACAGCTATTTTCTTTAATTAAAACCATATCTTCCAGCTTCACCGCACCATGTTGGGGGTGAGTCAAATGGATTTCAATGGTTACCACAAAATTGCTTCTTAAAACAAAGTTGGATTTTTTAAACAATATAGGCGGTTCATTGGCATCCAAACCTATGCCATGACCAATAAAGTCGCCCTTCCTCGGCGCCAACCCCAGAAAATATTCTTCGACGCCCCAATGGCAAGCGCTGGAATAAGCTATATCAAATAATTCACCGCATTTTATACCGTCTTGTAGCGAAGCCATGACATGATCCGAAATGTCCCTTAGGACCTTGAATAAATCTGTAACCTCCGGCCGGGCTTTGCCCGGGATATATGTGCGCGTTTCATCACAATGATAGCCGCGGTAACAAGTGGGTATATCAACTATAACTTGATCGCCGCTTTTTATTTTTCTCGCGGAAGGTCCCGCGGGCACCGCCGGGCTGAGACCGGTACCGGTAATGGTATTGGCAAAACCGCTTACTTTAAACAGGTTTTCTCCGGAGGAAAGGGGACCGCGACTAATATAGAAATCAAAATTCCGCATGGATAGTATTCCCTCGTGCCCGGCTTTTCTGTGGGGTATTCAACTTCCGCCGCCAGTTCCAGTTCAGTCATTCCCGCGCTGAGAACTTCCAGAACCCTTTGGTGACCGGCATTCATTATATGGCAAGCTGTTCTGATTGAGTCTATCTCTTCCTGATCTTTTTTCATTCTTTGCATTATTATTTCTTCTGAAATATTAACCGGTTTGAAATCGGCAAAAATACTTACTATTTTTAAAAATAAATTGGCCGGGATAACATCGGTTTCCAGTCCCAATTTTCCGCTATTAATGCCAAACTCTTTTAACTTGAGCAAAACTTCTTTAAAGCTGCCATTATCTAAAATCTTGCTGCTATCCAGCCATGTTTCCTCTAATACAAAATCCAGCGCCCTTCTGACAATTAAAAAATACTCCTTGGGGGTTACCACTAAAATACAAGGTTGGGCTGTTCCGGTGTAATAATAAATATCCCGGGAAAGGACCAGGACGGCGGCATCTATTTCCAGCTGCCAAAGTCGTTCTTGTAAAATATTCAACCGCTTTATCTTGTTTGCCATTTTCAGAACCACCTCTCTTTTGACTCTTTTGTGTTTAACCGGTAATTATCCGCCGCCCATCATGGCAAAAAAAATTATTTCATCTCCCGCTGATACGCTGATTTGTTTTTCTTGGGGCCATAAAATGCGCTTGCCGTTTAAAACTATTTGATAGATATAATCTAAATTTCCGGATTCGTCAAAAAGTTCCTCTTTTAATTTGGGAAAACTTTGCCAAAGATGTTCCAGCACGTCTGCCATAGTTTGGCAGGGCAACTGCATTTGATAATCCTTCACCTGGGTTATATCGCTCAAAAAAGACATGAACTTGATATGAATGGTCATTTTATAAACCCTTTCTCACTCTGAAATTGAAAAGTCCTTGGGAAAATGGTCACCCGGCGCATCTTCGCGCAATCCCAGCACCAATGCTCCCGTAGGGCAAACTTCGACACAGACGGGGCGGTCCAGGTCATAACAGCCGTCACACTTGACGGCAACTTTGTTTATAACATCCCGTTTAACCGCGCCATAAGGGCAGACCATTACGCACATCCAACAACCAACGCAGCGTTGGCGGTCATGCAATACCAGGCCGGTTTGGGAGTCACTGGCAATACACCCGGTCATGCAAGCACTCAGGCATGGAGGCTCTACGCAATGACGGCAGATTTCCTGGAATTCATACCGCTCAAAAACATTTTGTCTGATGTTTATGCCACCCAAACGAGGGTTGGCCGACCCGTTATGGTAAAGTGAGCAAGCGTTGGCGCAAATTCGGCAACCGGCGCATAATTCCGGCCTGGCGTATACCAGCCTTTGCTTGGCCATATGCAATCCCCCTTAGTATGGCAGGTTCTTTAGTTTTTCCAATTCCGCCACCCTGGCGGACGATAACTTGCCGTCTGCAGTCCAACCGCGCAGGCCGTAATAGTGATCAAGCATTTTTTCAAAATGCCGGCGATCTATATAATTGCCCTTGGCTCTGGCACTGGGCATGGGCTCGTCAAAGTACCGGGCCGGCAACGTATCGTCCTTTCTGATAATGCCCTTAACTGTATAATTGATTAATCTTTCCAAATCGATCACGCGGCAGCCTACCTGCTCAAGAGCTTCTTTGCTAAATTCAATACCCACGGCCAGTTTGGCCAATTCGCCAAAATGGTTGTAATCCAGATTTCGCGGGCTGTTAAATCCATGGCAAGCAAATTTGCATATACCCATACAGTCTACAACGGCGTATATATTATCGCTAAAGTAAACCACCCTGCCCTTTGACGTATACGATGTCGGATTGGGGTCCACGGGCTCGCCGTATATTTTTTTAGTTAAATCGGGCGGCAGGTCTAGAATTTCCAGGGTGGGACGGCTGCGCAAGTGGTCGGCCCCCCGGGAGGAAGTAGCTATGCCCAAAGCAAAGGCTTTGATATAGCGTACATCATGGGGATCGGACTGGGGCAGGCCCTTTACGGCAATTAAAAAGTCGGCGGTTTCTTGCCCATATTTATTAACCAAATTGCTTCCTTCAGCCAATGTGTCTCCAAATCCTCTGCGATATGCGATATCTTCAATTAGCCGCCGGGCCATCTGATAATCGCCGAATTGTAACGGGTAGCCAACCGATTCTTGGGAAATATAACCTCTTTCAAACAGCTCGATTGCCCATCCAATGTAGGTACCCGTGGAGGATACGTCAAGACCCAGGTCATTGACAAGATTGTTTAAATCAATCATCTGATAAGTATCGGCCACGCCAATGTTGGCGCCAAGCATTACTTCGGTGGTATATTCCGGCCCTTCACCGCCAAGTTTGTTTCGGTGGCGGCAATGTATTATGCAACCAAAACAGGAAAGCATTTTGTCCACATATTTATGCACTTTTTCCGCATTCAGGGTGTCAAAAAAAACTGTCTGCTGGCTGTTGTGGGTACGAATCGCCCCCAGGTAGTTGGATACATCATAAAGCAAAGGCGTTCCAACCCGCCCCAGCACTTGAGTTACCTTTGATTTTTGTAAATAATCCCTCAGTTCGATGTATTTGTCAACCATGCCCCGGGGGTCGGCGACAGGGAGGCCATAATTGCCGCGGGCTACAACGGCCTTTAATTTTTTTGAGCCCATGACCGCTCCGGTGCCACACCGGCCGGCGGCGTTTTTTACACCGGACATGACGGCGGCAAACTTGACCATATTTTCACCGGCCGGGCCAATGCAACTTATTTCCACATCACTGCCCAGATCAGCTTTTATTTTCTTTTGTGTATTTGAGCAGGTTTGGCCCCAATATGCCGAGGCATCCCTAATTTCTATATGACCGTTTTCCAGGTACAAATAAACCGGGCTGGCCGCTTTGCCCATTATAATCAGCCTGTCAATGCCCGCAAATCTCATTTCCGCCCCCAAAAAACCGCCGATGTTGGCATCGCCGATTATTCTCGACTCGGGGGAAATACAGGTTATGCTGTACCGTCCGCTGTTAGGGGCCAGTGTTCCGGTGAGCAAACCCGTACCGATTATGAGCACGTTATCGGGAGACAGGGGGTCGATAGCGGGTTTTAAATACTTATAGAGATAATACATGTTAAGTCCCCGTCCCCCGATAAATTTTTGCAAAATTTCTTGGGGGGTTTCCATATATGCAACTGTTTCTTCGGTTAAATTTACCACAGCATTTAAACAAATTGGCCTTGTGGCACCTTTAATCATTTAATCAACTCCTGATTACGCCACTTTCTTTGACCGCGCTCGCGTTCGGTCCAGCTTTTTTCGTTGAAGCCTTTGCGGTAAGGGGTTTGAGACATATAGGTTTCAGGCCACTGTATGGTATTGCCCTCAAGCTTTGTTTGTCGTTTTTTGCGCAAAAAACCGTACAGTTGATAGCCTTCATTTAAAATGGAGTTTTTTATAATACCTACCGGCGTTTGTTCCTGAATTAAATTTTTTATCGCTCCGCAGTAGCCTAAATCGCCAACAAATATGGCGCCCTTCAACCGGTTGTCTTTAAAAACAAGCTTTTGATAAATATTATGCCGGATAACTCTTTTAACTTTAGTTTCATACGCGAGGCCGTCATTTTCAGCTTCGGGGTCCGTGATGCCTATGCAAACGATGGGTATACCTTTAATGGAAATAACATTCATACTTATGGAGCCCCGGTAGGGCACCCTTTTCCCCGCCATGTTCAGGCCCGCTATGCCGCCTTGCTCATGGGCATTGGGCCAGTTTGCGTTGTTAAAGCTCCGTTCCCTGGAGATGTCGTAGGTCTCGGTCACATCACCGGCGGCAAATACATTGCTGTAGGTTGTTTGCATATACTCGTTGACGGCAATGCCCCGGCCTGCTATGCCGCCTGAATTTTCAATTAATTTTACATTGGGAGCCACCCCGGTGGCGACAACCACCAAGCTACAGGGTACTTCGCTTCCATTGTCCAGCATCACGGCGGCCACTTTGCCGTTTATACCCTTTATTTCCCGGACCGTGCGGCTCTTGATGATTTCAATACCCTCCCGCTGGAGCAGTGACTCAGCCAGAGCCGAGCTTTCCACATCAAGAACCCGCCGCATCACCCGGGAGCGAACCAGCATAACCACATTGAGCCCT
>JAKSCU010000317.1 GCA_022360435.1 Bacillota bacterium | reverse complement strand
TCTTCAGCGATACGGCGGCCACCGAACTTGATGCTCTTTTAAAAGGTTTGATAGTTTATCTCGGTAATATAAAAGATTACCTGCTTACGGAAAACAAGGTGCTGAAGCAGCATATCAGGGTGGAGTCTGAAAGAAACACCCAGTTGGCCCGGGATTTTGCCACCAAGCACGAGGAAAGGTTGATCCAGGGGATTTGTCAGCCCCGTTCTTCCGCGGTTTTTTTGGATATGTTGGACGGAATCAGCGGTATGTTTTATAACCTGTCCCGGGTGCTGGGCCGTTAAAAAGCCCTTGCCATTGGCTTCGCCAGCCTTTAAATTATGCTGAAGTAATATTTTTCATTTTTTTATTTGGAACACTTGCTTTTGAAAGCGGAATTATATAATATCAATCTTGGTATTGACACTTGTAAAAAAGTGCGACAAAGGGGCCGGCAAATTTGGGGGTAAGTTTTTGGAGGTTCGGTATTTCATATTGCCCCGGGCTGGTATAATTAAAAGCATTTACGCATTATATATGCCGACCCCGGGTATGACCCGGGGTGTCGGTGTTATCATAAGGAAAAGGGAGGGTACATGATGGCATCTGAAACTGTACACAACGGCCATGAACGCATGGAGTTTCAGGCCGAAGTCAAAGAACTGCTTGACATTGTAATTAACTCGCTTTACACCGACCGGGAGATTTTTTTACGGGAATTAATCTCCAACGCCACCGACGCCTTGGAAAAATTCCGCTATCTGAACATCACCGAAAAAGACATTGCCGACCCGGACCTGCCGCTGGAAATAACCATCGAGGTTGACGATCAGAACAAAACCATCACCGTCGGTGATACCGGTGTCGGCATGACCGGGGACGAGCTGGTGGTCAATCTGGGCACCATAGCCCATTCCGGCTCCAGGTCCTTTTTTCGCCAACTGGCTGAAAACAGCCGCAAGGACCTGAATTTAATCGGCCAGTTCGGGGTGGGTTTTTATTCGGCTTTCATGGTGGCAAAAAAAGTGAAGGTGCTGACCAGTTCATACCGGTCCGGCGCCGAAGGCGTGGAATGGATATCGGACGGTTCGGGCGGTTATACAATAGGTGTGGCCGAGGGATTGCCGAGGGGAACGCGAATTGTCCTGGAGCTTAAAGAAGACGCCGAACAGTTTGCTTCAACCGGCGCCGTCAAGGATATTATTAAAAGGTACTCAAATTTTGTGCCTTTTCCCATCCTTTTGGACGGGGAGAAGGTAAACACCGTCCAGGCCGTCTGGACCCGGAACAAAAATGAAATTAAGGACGAGGAGTATACCGAGTTTTACAAGTTTATCGCCAACGCCTTTGACGAACCCGTATACCGGATGCACTTCTCGGTGGACGCGCCATTGGCCATTAACGCGCTTTTATTCGTGCCGGATGAAAACATGGAACGGTTCGGTTTCGGCAAGCTGGACTCCGGGGTGCATCTGTATTGTCGGAAAGTGTTGATCCAGCAAAGCGCCGACGGGCTGTTGCCCGAGTGGCTTCGTTTTGTCAAGGGCGTGGTGGACAGCGAGGACATCCCTTTGAATATTTCCAGGGAAACCATGCAGGACAGCGCCTTGGTGGCCAAAATTCGCCGGGTGATCACAGGCCGTTTCCTCAAGTTCCTTGGTGAGCAAGCCAAGGCTGATCCCGAAAAATACGCCAAGTTTTGGGAAACTTTCGGCATTTTTCTTAAAGAAGGCGCGGCTTCGGATTTTACCCGCGGCAAGGATATAGCGCCCCTGCTGCGGTTTGCGTCATCCCGGTCCCCAGCCGGTGAATACGTGTCTCTGGACCAGTACGTGGAAAGAATGCCGGAAAACCAGAAGCATATTTACTATATCAACGGCCCCACCCGTGAGGTTATTGAGGCCGGTCCCTACCTGGAGGTATTCCGTACCCGGGACATGGAGGTGCTTTACACCCACGAGCCGGTGGACGATTTTGTGCTCAACAAGCTGGCCGAGTACCGGGATAAAAAACTGGTGTCCGCGGACCAGGCCGAATTGGGCTTGCCGGAGGAGGACAAAGAGGCTTCGGAGGATGAAAAACTGGACGGGCTGGACCTTAAAAACCTGATGGCCTGGATGAAGCAGACCCTGGGCGAACGGGTCAGCGAGATTCGGGAATCCAAACGCCTGGTGGAAAGCCCCGCGGTACTGATTAACCTGGACGAAAATTTTACCAGCAGCATGCAGCGGGTTTTTCAAACCATGAATAATGACGCTGCTTCCATCGGTCAAAAGGCGTTGGAAATCAATCCCTCTCACGGTCTTATCAAAGGCCTGGAGGCGCTGCGTCAAAAGGACGAAGAATTTGCCGGGCTGGCTGTGGAGCAGATTTACGACAACGCCTTGATCGCCGCCGGGCTGGCGAACGACTCCCGGGACATGGTCAACCGCATGTACCGGATTCTGGAGCGGGCGTTGCATAAGGATGAAGTAAAGTAAAAGTGTGATTGATAATTGTACAGCCTCTTCAAGGAGACCGGATGGAATGCGGTCTCCTTGTGCTTTAAAGATAATATACCCGCCATATGATCGGGGACATTCCCCGCAGGGGTGTGTCCCCTCTCGGCTTGCCGGAATGGCAAAAAGCATCAAAGCGCGGCTTTTTATATTGTTCGGGATAGCCTTGACTTTGAGTTGTTAACATGTTAACAATAGTGCAAAACAGTTAAATAACAGGGGGGTGTTGTTGCATGCGTATAGTTTCGCTGGTGCCTTCGCATACCGAAATACTTTTTGCTCTGGGGCTGGAGGAACAAGTGGCAGGGGTAACGGCAAACTGCGATTATCCGTCCGAAGCCATGCAAAAGTTAAAGATTGGCACTTTTGCTTATCCGGATACGGCCGCGATAATAGCTTTAAATCCCGACCTGGTGGTGGCGGGAGGCGGCATTCACGCAAGTTGCGTAACAAAACTGCGCCTGGCCGGTATCAAAGTGCTTGATTTTCTTCCCCAATCTGTTAATAATTTATTTAAATTTATGGAAGAAATTATTGAATTGACGGGCGCAGACCGGATTGGCGGCCCCACAGTGGCTATGTGTAAGGATAAGCTCTTATCAATTAAAGAAAAAACAAAACATTCCGCCCGACCCAGAGTTATGTTTATTATGGGCAAAAACAGGCTGGCGATTCCCGGCCCGGCTTCCTGCCAGTACGACGCATTGCGCATCGCCGGAGCCGGCCCGGTGTCCCTTGGCGAAGATGTTTCCTGTGCTCCTGTTACCTGGGAGGATATTGTCGATGAAGACCCGGAGATTATTTTAGCTTGCGGCAGGTCCGAAAATCAACCTTTGAAAAAGAGGTGTCCGGGCTGTACGCTGGAAAACCGGCCCTGTGTGCAAGACGCCGCGGAGATTTTTCAGCACCCTTTTTTGAGAAAAGTGGCGGCTATAAAAACAAAGCGCGTTCATGCCATTCCCTGCCATTATTTATGCCGGCCGGGTCCGCGATTGTTTGACGGGATGATGGATTTGACCCGACTTTTCTTTTCATAGGGGTTTGGTGTTATCTAAAAGACGTTAATCCCTTGCATAATTTTATGCCTCCTGCCGATAACACCAAAGCCTTTACCAAGACTTTTTCAGGAGACACCGGTTGGGAGTTGATGTGATGAAACCGACTAAGATGGAAATGGCCGCCATGATCGACCACACGCTGCTCAAGCCCACCGCCACCGGCGAGGATATAGCCCGGTTATGCCGTGAAGCGATGGAATACAGCTTTGCCGCGGTGTGCGTCAATTCTTTTCACGTGCCTTTGGCCCGTAAACTGCTTAACGGGTCTGGTGTGCGGGTGTGCGCTGTGGCGGGGTTCCCCCTGGGGGCCAATTCAACCGCTGTTAAAGCCTTTGAAGCTGCCGACGCGGTGCGGTCCGGCGCCGCCGAGGTGGATATGGTATTGAACATCGGCGCTATGAAAGGGGGGAGGCGCGACTTGGTGCTGGAGGACATCACCGCGGTGGTGGCGGCGGTGCAAACCGTTGACCCCGGGGCTGTGGTTAAAGTGATTATTGAAACATGCTGTTTAGATGAAGCGGAAAAAATTGCGGTTTGCCGGCTGGCCCGGGATGCCGGAGCCGGCTTTGTCAAGACCAGCACCGGTTTTGGCGACGGTGGAGCCACGGCTTCAGATGTGGCTCTGATGCGCAACACCGTGGGACCGGAAATGGGAGTCAAGGCCTCCGGGGGAATAAAAACCGCTGCGCAGGCGCTGGCCATGGTGGCTGCAGGGGCGGACCGTGTCGGAACCAGCTCCGGGGTGGCAATTGTCAGGGAGATGGCCCGGTAACAAGGCGCGTTCATTCCGTACCTTCCGCCCTGCGCTTTTTGATACTTTTGTCCTTTGCCCTTGCACAAGGTATACTTTCTTAAAAGTAAAATAAAATGCGGTAAAACCGGGTATTTTAATATTCATCGGTTGGGGCTGTTTCATTTATATAGGCTTTAGCGATTATATGGGGCGGAATCGTTAAACCTTGTGCCATCTAACTGTTTATTACTCGCGGAGGTACGCAGGAACACATGGCCGGATTAAACTTTAAACGCTTGCCAATGCACGTGGGGATAATACCCGATGGTAACAGAAGATGGGCCGAACAAAGGGGGCTTCCCAGGCAGGACGGCTACCAAAGCGGTCTCGATCCGGGCATAATGCTGTATGAAATGTGCCTGGAACTGGGTATTTCCGAGTTGACCTTTTACGGCTTCACCCAGGACAACACCAAGCGTCCGGCGGTACAAACCGAGGCTTTCCGGAAAGCTTGCGTGGACGCCGTACGTATGCTTTCGAGGCGGGACGCTGCACTGCTGGTAATGGGAGACCATAATTCGCCGCTGTTTCCCCGGGAACTAAAGGATTTTACCACCAGGAAAACATTTGGCCGGGGGGCGATAAAGGTGAATTTTCTGGTCAATTACGGCTGGAAGTGGGATTTACATCACCTTTCCAGGTCCGACGGCGGTGGCGGCAATGCGGTTGGCCCGTCGCACATCCCCAGAATGGTGGCCTCTTCCGATATTTCCCGGGTGGATTTAATTGTCCGCTGGGGCGGGCGGCGGCGGCTGAGTGGATTTCTGCCGGTGCAGTCCATTTACGCCGATTTTTTCGTGGTGGAAGATCTGTGGCCCGATTTTAAAAAGGAACATTTCTATGACGCGATCAACTGGTATGAGACCCAGGATGTAACTTTCGGCGGATAAAAAATAATTACGGGGACACCTTACTTAATTATTGGCTGGTTGAAAACGGCGGTTCTTGCTGTATAACGTGATGGGGAACACTGGAAACTACTGCTCTCGCTACCCTTGCCAGAACCAGGTTACAGCAACATTTGTTTACCCATCAATAATTTAGTAAGGTGTCCCTTTAATTATTGTACATGGAAGGGAGAACGCGGATGTCCGGTAAAGTAATGAATCTGGCGGAAACACGGGAGTTTATCGAACAAGCCCGGTGGGGAAGACTTGCCACCACCGGGCCTGACGGGCCGTACATCACCCCCCTGCATTTTGTGTTGCGCCATGACAAAATATATTTCCATTGTGCGCCGCGGGGCCGCAAGCTGGACAATATCAGCCATGAAACAAGGGTTTGTTTCGAAGTGTCGGAAATGGAGGGGATAATCGAACATGTTCAGCCCTGCAAGTATACTACCCGCTACCGTAGCGCACTGGTTTTTGGCCGGGCTGGGTTGGTCACTGGTAAAGAGGAAAAGGTTCTCGCCTTGAATTTAATTGCAAGCAAATATTGTAAAGATGGACGGTGTGGGCCGGTAACGCCGGAGAAGGCGGATTCCGTTGCCGTCATTGCGCTGAATATAGAAAGCATTTCCGGAAAGGCCGGCGGATGATAATTCAGTTACTGTGCTATTCCCATCTGAAAAAACGCAAAGAGACGCCTATACATATCACCGCAAGCGTAACCATCACAACCACAGGGACGAAAGCGTTATCAGTTGACAAGCCAAGAGAGGTGACTTTTAGCAACTTGATTCCCTGTGTTAGCGGTAAAATATCGGCAAACTTTTGGAGTGCCGCAGGCATGACTTCGTAGGGCAAGGTGGCGCCGGAAAAAATGAGCATTGGGAAATACAAGACGGAACACAGCAAGCCGGCTGTTTTTGTGTTTGGTGCGATACCTCCTATCATCATACCAATGCTATATATGGACAGCATTACCAAAGCGTATGAACAAAAAAATGAGAACCATGAGCCGGTCATCTGGTAACCAAATAAAAATTTTGCCGCCACATAGACAAAGATAAGCGAAACAATGGCATAGAGTATATTGATGGCAACCTGTACCATTAAAAGCAAGGCAGGACTTGCAGGCGTTACTTTGAGCCGTTTTAGAATTTTTTTATGTCGGTAATCAGATATAACCAGAGGAAGCCCCATTACGCCGGCGGCGCATATTGCGATTGCCGACACTGCTCCAAAGGATTGCGCCAAAAAGGTATATTCAGCACCGTCGTAAGCAGGCTTGTTCCCATAAATGGCGCCGAGAATAACCACCACCACAACCGGCATAAAGATTGCGAAAATAACCATATCCATGCCGCGCAGGGATAATTTTAGTTCTGTTTTGAACATGGCGCTAAATGCTTTCATTTTTATTTTCCTCCTCGTCCGTGTACCAAAGGTAAGCATCCTCAAATTTTTCATAAGGACTGGTTGCAATCGCCTCTTGCACGGTTCCGTAAAAGATGCTTTTTCCGTTTTTTAGAATATTGATTTTGTCACACAGAGCTTCCACCTCGTCCATAAAGTGAGAGGTCAAAAGGATGGTCAGCCCCTTTGCTTTTAAATCAGAAAGGCATTTCCACACATCCCGCCTTGCTTTCGCATCAAGCCCGGTGGTCAGTTCGTCCAAAAAAACCACTTCGGGGTTTGGAATTAATGCAAGGATGATGAACAAACGTTGTTTTTGTCCTCCCGAAAGCTCGTTTACTTGTTGTTTCAATTTGGCCCCGAGTCCAAATTGCTTTAATAAGTCTGAGTAGTCCAAAGGGGTTTTGTAAAGAGATTGTGTGACATTACAAATTTCAGACACCGTTATTTTGTCTTGATAACTGGCTTCTTGAAATTGAACGCCAACACTCTCAAACAATCTTTTGCGGTCTGTTCGGGGATTCATCCCCAGAACGGATACGGTTCCGCTATCTTGCTTCTTCGTTCCTAAAATACATTCAATGGTGGTACTTTTACCCGCTCCATTGGCCCCGAGCAAGCCGAATACTACGCCACAACCTACGGAAATATCTACATTTTCGATTGCTTTAATGCCGGCGTAGGACTTGCTCAATTTTTCCACCTTGATTGTTGTTTCCACGCTATTAATTCCCCCCTATTTTTTTCTTGCCTAAAAAAGAATAACACCAGAACAAAGTCTGGTGTTAAAGTGTAGGGTTTGTTAAAATTGTTTTTTTATCGTTTCAAGGTGAAGTAGCATGTTTTGGGCATTTTTTTCGGCATATCGCAAGGATGTGAGCAGCTTATCACATACGGAGACGATGTCGTCATTTTCTTTTGGCGTATCGATGACTTTGCGTATATTTACTTGGGGATTGTCGGACAGCGCGCTCAACATCCGCAAAATAGCTGTAAGTGAATAATTGGCACAACGCAGGGAACGAATGATTTTGAGCAGCCTAATATCTTCGTCTGTATATACGCGATAGCCATTTTGCTTCCGCTTTACAGTAAATAAACCATTCATTTCCCAATTTCTCAAAGCGTCTATTGAGATTTGCAGATGGACAGCGGCTTCTTTTCTGGTAAAAAATAAGCTATTCGTTTCTTGTTTACTATTTGACAATAGTTGTTCTGTTATCACTATGGCTTCTTCGGCGTTTCTTTGTTCTTTTTTTATTTGTTGCAAATAACTTTTTGTGAGACAAATTGCTCTATCAAAATTTCCGGCAGCGGAAGTCTTAATAATATCAATTACTTTTTTCCGTAAGCCATTTTGCAGAACCTCTACTTTTAGGGCGGTTTTTGCAAACTTAAATTGCTCCATATGGAAATCTGTGAACACGCGGTAGCCGTTTGATTGCCGTTCTGGTTTGGGGATAAGTCCAAGTTCCTCATAAAGCCGCACAGTATTGGGGTGTATGCCTATATTGCGTGCAATTTCTGCCGTTTTATATGTGTTCATTCCATCAAGCCACCTCCAATCCTTTTCTATATCATAGCATCAAATAAAAGTCTGGTGCTATAGTGGAGGGTTTTCGCTATAGCCGGTGAGAAGTGGGTAGGGCTCGTCACCACCGGGTGTCAATAATTTAGTAAGGTGTCCCTTAAATTAGCAAAAAAAACCCCCGGCTTTGGCCGGGGTTCCAATCAATATTTTTGATTAGAATCAGGAGGAAGTAGGTTTAAAGTCAATTGTAATATAACACTGTGATGTTAAGACTTTGGGAAGTTGGGATTAAGTTATAATTAATTTTGACTCCGGTTGTTTTTTATGTTTTTTAACGCTAAAATGTTGTTCTAATTAAAAATTTTTTACATTATCTTTACTGTCTCGTAACCAAATCACAATTTAATTTTAAACAACAGGTGTTAGAGTAAACTTGTTCAATTGGGAATAATTATAAAAACGTTGTGGGGGAGGGAGAAGCAAGGTTTAATAAAATAGTGGAATAAGGAATATCTGATTAAAAAATATTTTTTAAGAAGGGAGCATTAATTGTGAAATCCAAATTCTTTTTTGTTTTGCTGATTGTGGCGGCATTAATGGTGGCTGTAGTTGGTTGTGGCGGCGAAAAACCCGCCGAACAGGGAGAGGGCGGCGGACAACAGGCGGCTGAAACCACAACTATTACCGCGGCCGGTTCTACTTCTGTACAACCTCTCTCCGAAGAGTTGGCCAAGGCTTTTATGGCTAAGAACGAAAATGTGGTTGTCAACGTGCAGGGCGGCGGTTCCAGCCAGGGCGTCAAGGCTGCCGCAGAAGGCGTTGCCGAAATCGGCGCCGCTTCCAGGAACCTGAAAGAAAAGGAGGAGGCGTTTGGTCTCACTGTACACCAGGTCGCCCTCGACGGTATCGCAATAGTTGTCAATCCCGCCAACGAAGCATTAAGCGACCTTACCCTGGATCAAGTGAAGCAAATCTTTGCCGGGGAAGTTACCAACTGGAAGGATGTCGGCGGCATTGACGGGGAAATCAGGGTGGTAACCAGGGAATCCGGTTCCGGTACCCGCGGCGCCTTTGAAGATATGGTCATGGGCGACGAAACAAAGATTTTCGACAAGGCCATTACCCAAAACTCCAACGGCGGAGTGCGCACCGCCGTAGCCAATGATGAGGTTGCCATCGGTTATGTTTCTTTCGGTTACATCAACGACGAGGTGAAATCAATATATATTGAAGGCGTTGAAGCAACGATGGACAATGTGTTGAACGGCTCTTACAAGGTCAGCAGGCCCTTCAATTACTTGACCGACGGCGAGCCCCAGGGCGCCACCAAGGATTTCATCGACTTTGTGCTTAGCAGTGAAGGACAAGAAATCGTGGCCAAGGATTACATCCCGGTAAAATAGCAAACACAAGCTTTAAAGGCACATAAAAATCCGGCAGGCAACGGTCCGCCGGATTTTTTTATACTCTTAAGAAAGTATATCCGGCCATATTAATGGCCGGATTCAAGGATAAGAGCATTAAAAAGCGCACATAAAGGGAACTGAATAAGTGCGCTTTTTTTATACT
>JAKSCU010000316.1 GCA_022360435.1 Bacillota bacterium | reverse complement strand
TCCCGGTACTTGGCCACCGTGCGGCGAGAAATCTTGGTCCCCCGCCGGCCCAGGATATCCGCAATCTGCTGGTCGTTAAATGGTTCCCCGGTATCCTCCCCGGACACTATTTCCTGAATGGTCTTCTTGATGCTCTCGGCGGAAACCGAACCGCCGCCGCTGCTGCTTAGGCCCGAGGAGAAAAAGTATTTCATCTCGAAAACTCCCCGGGGGATCTGGATATACTTGTTGGATGTGGCCCGGGAGACGGTGGATTCGTGTAACCCCACTATGTCGGCCACTGTTTTCAGATTCAGGGGCTTCAGGTGCTTTACTCCAAAATCCAGAAAATCACGCTGCAGGTCCACCAAGCACTTGGTTACCTTGTACAGGGTCAAGCGGCGCTGCTCAATGCTTTTAATCAGCCAAGCCGCCGCGTTCAGTTTATGTTCCACATATTTCCTGGTCTTGTTGTCGCTCTTGCCCTGGCTCAACACCGACCGGTAAGTATTGTTTATAGTCAAGCGGGGTATGGACACGTCGTTGATGATGATCACATAATCGTTGTCCACTTTGTTCAAAACGATGTCCGGCACTATATACCTGTTCTCGTTCAGGCCGCTGAAGTTCCTACCCGGCTTGGGGTCCAGGGTTTTCAGCAGATCGGCGGCCCGCTGAATTTCCCGCACCGGCGCCCCCAGTTGCTGGGCCATGCGGTTGTACCTGCCGTCGGCCAGGTCCGCCAGGTAATTCTCCACCACATTGTGCACCAGCGGGTCGCAAATGCCCAGGTGGTTTAATTGCAGCAGCAAGCATTCCTGCAAATTGCGGGCTCCCACCCCGGGCGGGTCAAAGGACTGAACCAGGGCCAAAGCCGCTTTGATCTCCTCCCCGGGCACTTCCAGGTGCTGCGCCATTTCTTCCACCGGGTATTTGAGGTATCCATTATGATTGATGTTGCCGATGATGTATTCGGCCAGGCTCCGCTGCCGCCGGGTGCAATTGCTGAGACCCAGTTGGAACAGCAAGTGTTCCATGAGGCTGGGCGTCCGGCTGACAAAATGTTCATAACTGTACTCATTTTGTTCACGGCGCACTTCGGCACGGGGTATGCCCAAGTCGCTGCTGTCATGGAAATAATCCTGCCAGTCGATGTCATAATCCCGCGTTTCGGATTCTTTCTCCTCCGAGGTGTTTTTTTCTTCCGCAACCGGTTGTTCCGTGTCTTCTTCACCCACCTCCAGCAGCGGGTTTTCCTGGAGCTGCTGCTCCACGTAGGTCTCCAGTTCCAGGGAGGAAAGCTGCAGCACGGTTATGGCTTGGCGCAGCTCGGGGGTCATGATTAATTTTTGCGTTTGCAATACGTTGAGTCCATAACCCATGCGCATAGCCAAAATGTCCTCCGTGTTAATTATGCTAAAATTAGCAATTCTCTAAATATATATTATTAAATGTATATTATTTGTGTTAGCATACTTCTTGATTTTTAGCAAAAATCCTGCCTGTATTTTTAATTCCATTATATTCAGTTAACGGGCAAACGATTACCGCCGCAAGTACGCGACGGTAATGCGGCGGCGACCCGGCGAGCCGGGCGTAAGCGAACTATAATAACTGTTAATTTTACTCGGCCCGCGGCGTTGAACGAGCGTCCAGTTCCTCGGCGATTTTATCCAGCTTGCGCAGGCGGTGGTTCACCCCCGACCGACCCAGGGGCGGGGCGGCCATCTCGCCCAATTCTTTCAGGCTGGCGTCGGGAAAACTGAGCCGCAGCTCGGCAACCTCCCGCAGGGACTGGGGCAGTTTATCCATCCCCAGGTTGCGGGCGATAAACAGAATATTCTCGGTTTGGCGCAGCGAGGCGTTGACCGTTTTGTTCAGGTTGGCGGTTTCGCAATTGACCAGCCGGTTCACCCGATTGCGCATGTCCTTGACCACCCGGGCGTTTTCAAACTCCAGCAACGCGGAATGGGCGCCCATGAGGTTTAGGCACTTCACTATCTGGTCGCTCTCTTTCAGATAAACCACCAACCACTTCTTACGATTGCTGATCCGGGCCTCCAGGCCGAACCCCTCCATCAGCCGGCAAATATCGGCGGCTTGGCGTTCATTGCCGGTGATTACTTCCAGGTGGTAGGTGCCGCCGGGATTGTTGACCGAACCGCCGCCCAAAAACACTCCCCGCAGGTAAGCCCGCCGGCAGCACTGGCTGCGCAGCAGATCCCGGAAAACGCCTTCCGCAATCAGGCCTTCTTCGTCCAACATGCCCAGGCCGACCAACATCTCCTCCAGACCTTGCTGGGTTGGAACCCGCACCAGATAGACATTGTTCTTGTGCAGCCGCATTTTCTTTTTAACCAGCACCTCGGCTTGGACCCCGTAGAGTTCCTTCAGCAGCTTGAACAGCTTACGGGCCACCGCCGCGTTGTGATTGAGCAAATGCAGGGAAATTTTGCGCCCGCTGATCTGGAGCGAGCCGTCCATTTTCACCAGGGCGGCCAGTTCGGCAATCCGGCAACAGTGTTTGCGCGCTGTTACCCGGGCCAATTCATTTTTGGTGACCAGTGAAAAACTCAAAACCAAGTCACCCCCAAGCTCTTATATCTTCTATCGCTGTCCGCTCCAGAGCGCCGGCCAGCAGTTCTTCCAACGCCAGCGGCTCCTCCGCCCGGGCGGCTTGTTCCGGGTTCGGCCTGGTGGCCGGGTGTTTGGGCAAAAACAAAGTGCAGCAGTCCTCATAGGGCAGCACCGAGGTTGCAAATGTGCCGATTTGCTGCGCCCGCTGAATTATTTCCTGTTTATCCATGCCCACCAGGGGCCGCAGCACCGGCAGGCCGGTCACCTGGTTGATGACATGCAAGCTTTCCAGGGTTTGGCTGGCCACCTGCCCCACGCTTTCGCCGGTGACCAGGGCCAGCGCCTCCCGCCGGGCGGCGATACGGGTGGACAAGCGATACATCATCCGCCGCATGACGGTCACCCGCAATTCTTCCGGACTTTGGGCCTGGATTTCTTTCTGGATATCGGTAAAATGAACCACATGCAATTTGATGCGGGCCGTGTAATTGGTCAGTATCCGGCACAGGTCGCGCACTTTTTCCAGTGACTTTTCCCCGGTAAAGGGAAAGCTGTGAAAGTGCACCGCCTCTATTTCGATACCCCGCTTCATGGCCATCCAGCCCGCCACCGGGCTGTCGATGCCGCCGGAAAGCAGCAACAGCGCCCGCCCGCTTGCCCCCACCGGCAGCCCGCCAACCCCGGGCACATCGGCGGCGTAAACAAAAGCGTTTTTCTCCCGAATCTCAACGCGCACTTTAATAACGGGGTCGTGCACATCAACCTTGAGGCCCGGGTAATTTTCCAGCAAATACCCGCCGACAACCCCGTTCAGTTCCGGCGACGTCAGGGGGAAGTGCTTGTTGGAACGCCGGGCTTCCACCTTGAATGTAACCGGAGTTTCCGGGGCCGGCCGCAGTCCGCCGGCGGCATCCCCAAGGGCTTGCAGCGCCCCGGCGACAATGGCCTCTTCCTCCAGAGGCAGGCGCAGCACCGGGCTTACCCCCACGATGCCGAAAACCCTTTGCAGCTGCTCCAACACCAGGGCCGGCGCGGCTTCGCTTTCCGCCAACAGGCGACCGTAAACCCGGCTGACCCTGGCCGGGCCCAGCTTTTTCAGGGCTCGGCTGATATTGTCCATTAAACGCCGCTCGAACTGCGGTCGGTTTTTTCCCTTCAGACCTATTTCCCCGTAACGAACCAAATATGTATTGTACATCCTTCACCTCTTAAAAAAACAGCTTACCCGTACAGCAACCGCAGTTCCCGAACCACCACCGCGGTTTTCTCCACCGCGTAATCAATTTCTTCCATCGTATTGACGGCGGACAAGCTGAACCGCACCGAGCCGGACAGCAACTCATCTCCCAAACCCATGGCTTTTAATACATGGCTGTCGGGTTTCTTGCGGGAAGAGCAGGCCGAACCGGTGGAAACGTAAATGCCGTGCTGTTCCAGGGAGTGCGCCAGCACTTCGCCGGGCAAGCCGGGGAATGAAATGTTGGCTATATGTGGAGCGCTGCGGGGGTCTTCCCTAACACAGGGCGGCCCGTTCAGCGCCGCTCCGGGGGCGCCCGCCAATATACCTTCCACCAGGCGTTTTTTCAGGCGCCACATCTTTTCCGCCGTCGGGCCGGCATCCCGGGCCATAACCCCGGCGGCGACGCCAAAGCCGGCTATGCCGGGCACATTCTCGGTACCCGAGCGCAGGCCGCCCTCCTGGCCGCCCCCGGCCACCAGCGGCCGCAGCGGGGTCCGGGCCGCCGCGTACAGGGCGCCCACGCCCTTGGGTCCGTGCACCTTGTGGGCGCTCACCGAAAGCAGGTCCACCCCCAGCTCCCGGGGCCGCAGCGGCAACTTGCCGTAGGCCTGTACCGCGTCGACATGCCAGTAAACCCTGGACCCGCTTTGGCGAAAAGAGCGGATTACCGCGGCGGCTTCCGCCAGCGGCTGGACCGCGCCAACCTCGTTGTTAACATGCATAACCGACACCAGGTAAGTGTCCTCCCGCAATGCCGCCCGCAACTGTTCCGGCGCAATCACCCCGACATTATCAACGGGCAGCAGGGTAATCTCCATACCCCGCTCTTTTAATTGCGCGCAGGCGTTAAGCACCGCCGGATGCTCCACCGCCGTGGCGATGACGTGTCTCCCCCTCCGGCCCGGTGCTAGCCCTTTCAAAGCCAGGTTTACGGCTTCGCTACCCCCGCCGGTGAAAATAATCTCACCCGGGGCCACGTTTAAACCGGCGGCCACCGCCTCCCGGGCCCGGGCCACCGCCCGGCCGGCCACCGCCCCCTTGCGGTGCAACGAGGACGGATTGCCGTAATTGATTTCCATAGCCTCCACCATGCTCCGTACAACCTCGGGGTGAGGGCGGGTGGTGGCGCTGTTGTCCAGGTAAACTTCGCGTACTGTCATGGATGCCTGCCTTCCACCGGATTACCGGCCCAGTGTATATTTCATAGTATACCGTATTCGGGGGAGCGTCAAGCAAGGCCATATGACATACCCGGGTTAATAAAAGCGCACCCGTTCGGTTCCTTCTGTGCGCGTTTTTTGATAATGTTAACCCTTAATTCAAGCCATAAATATAGCCGGGGATACTTTCCCCAAAGTGGCACAAAAATGCCGGGCATTTCGCCCGACATTAAACACTCAACAAGACTTTTTTCACGGAGGACCAGTTAATCGCCATATTTTTTTATCCTTTTATAATCGGCTTTTTCTTCGGCAATAGTATGCAGCGAGTCGGCCATGCTCTTGAAATAAAATATAAAGGGCACGGTAAGCGCTATGGAAACCGCCGTTAAAACCAGCAAACCCGCCCGAGATTCGTCCGATGACATCATATCCCTGGAAAACAATTGGTGAACACCTCCTTGTTTATAAAAGATATTCGAAAAGTGCGCATCTTTTCGAACACTTATTATAAAGGTGTCCCCGGAATTGACTGATAATACGGCACATTTTTTGGCGGACTGTCCTTAAAACTACAGCACCACCCTATCTTGGCTGTTTGAAGCTTGTTTTTGTTTGATGTAACTGTTTAAAAACACCACCCGCTCGGGGTAACGGTTGCTGAGGAGGCTCATCACCATGCGGGCCAGCCTGTCGGGATGGTGCCGCACCAGATCGCCTTCCCGGACCAGCGCGCCGGCCACGGGCAGCACACCCAGCCTCCGGACCGCCTCCAGGTCGGCCTCGACGGGGGCGGCGCCTTCGCGGCGGTAGCGGCCCAGCAGCCGGGCGGGGATAGCTTCGTTGTTCACTATCATATAGTCGACTACCTTGCCGGCATGGTCGATTAACGCTTGCAGGTGCCGGGCGGCGCTGTAATCTTCGGTTTCGCCCGGCTGGGTCATCACATTGCAAACATAGACCCTGACGGCCCGGGAGCGGGCAATGGCCCCGGCTATTTCCGGCACCAGCAAGTTGGGCAGTATACTGGTAAACAGGCTGCCCGGACCCATGACGATGGCGTCGGCCTCCCGGATGGCCTGGAGCACCTCGGCATTGGGATGGCAAGAGTCGGGGTCCAGGTACACGCGCTTTATTTTACCGCCGCTGTCCGGAATTTTTGACTCCCCCCGCACCACGGCGCCATCCTCCATCTCGGCGCACAGGCAAACGTGGGACAGCGTTACGGGCAACACCCGGCCCCGTACGGCCAAAACCCGGCTGAGCCCGCGCACCGCCCGATCGAATCCGCCGGTAATGGCGCACAGCGCGGCCAGCAGCAGGTTCCCCATGTTATGTCCCTTCAGTTCCCCCGAAGAGAACCGGTACTGTAACAATTCCTCCATCAGCGGTTCCCGGTGGGCCAGGGCAACCAGGCAATTGCGGATATCCCCCGGGGGCAGTATGCCCAGGTCGCCACGCAGCCGCCCCGAACTGCCGCCGTCGTCGGCCACGGTAACCACGGCGGTAAGGTTGCCGGTATACTCCTTAAGGCCCCGCAGTAAAACAGGGATTCCGGTGCCGCCGCCAATCACCACCACCCGGGGACCATTTTCCAGGTAGCGGTGGGCGAATATGGCGTCCACCAGAGTGTTTCCGCCGGGCACGAGCGGCCCCACCACCGAGCGGAACGCCTTGCGCAAACCAAACAACGCCAGGGCTGCGCCGGCCAGTATAAAGACCGCCCCCAACAGCCAAGCCGGGTATCCCTCCGACAGGCTCAGCAAAGCCCTCTCCGCAAACACCAGGGCGGCGGGGACAAGCGCCCGGGCCGTCAGGTACGCGCCGGTCAGCACCAGCAGCAATCCAAGCAGTGCCAGCAACAGCCAGCGTTTCACCCTCATGCCCGGGTAAAACCATTCTATCCTCAATATTGCGCACCTCCAATTGGGAGCGTCCGCGCTTTTTTATTTTTATCAGGCACACACTTGGGCATACTTTACCCGGTTTTGCCAATATCCCGATGTCGCACCGTCACCCGGTACTCCTTTTGCCGCAAAATCTCCCCCAGTCGGTTGACCAGGGCCACCGAGCGGTGCACGCCGCCGGTGCACCCGATGGCTATCATCAGGGTGGTCTTGCCTTCCTCTATATAGCGGGGAATCAGGAATTCCACCAGGTCGGTAAACTTCTCCATAAACCGCGCGGTCACCGGCGAGTCGAAAACAAAATCCCGCACCGGCGGGTCGTTGCCCGTCAGGGGACGCATCACCGGATCGTAATGCGGGTTGGGCAGAAACCTTACATCCATGACCAGGTCGCTGTCCAGGGGTATACCGTATTTAAACCCGAATGATATCACGGTAATCAACAGCTGTGACGCTTCGGAGTCGCCGCCAAACAGCTCCCCCAGTTTTTTCTTTAACTGCTGGTTAGTCATGTTGGAAGTGTCGATAATTTTATCCGCCCGGCCCCGGATTTCTTCCAACAGGTGGCGCTCTTCCTGGACATTGCGCAACACTTCGCCATGCCCGCCCAAGGGGTGACGCCGGCGTGACTCCTTGTAGCGGCGAATCAAAGCCTCATCCGACGCCTCCAGGTACAATATGTCGGAATTGACGTCACTGCGCTCCAGTTCATTCAGCACTTTGAACAGGGTTTGAAAAAATTCGCCGCCCCTTATATCCACAACCAATGCTATATTATTAATACGCCGGGCCGATTGTGCGCAAAGCTCGGCGAACTTGGGGATCAGCGTGGGCGGCAGGTTGTCCACGCAAAAATATCCCATATCCTCCAGGTACCTCAATGCCTGGGTTTTCCCAGCCCCGGAAAGACCAGTGACCAAAACCATCCGAGACGGCATAATATCACCACCTTATTTGGCCCTCCGGCAGTCGGTATTTTAGAGCACTTCCTTTGCAGGCGACCGACCGCCTAACTTCGCGCGTTCAACACCTGTTCCGGCGATACCCCGTGCTTCTCCAGCAGGGCCGCCCCTTCGGCTTGTTCCCCCACGGTGGCCGGAAAATGCGCGTCGCTGTTCACCACCAGGGGCACGCCCCGGCGCAGCGCCGCCCGCACCACCGCATCCCGGTCGTAATGATGACCGGCGTTGATTTCCATGGCGCACCCGGTCTCGGCACACGCCGCGGCCACCGCGTCCAGGTCCACCGCCATCATCAAATTGGGGTGGCTGACAAAAGTGAGGGGATTGCGGCGCACAGCTTCAACCAGAGCCACGGTGTTGACCCGGCGCATCCGCTCCCGCACCCGGGGGAATGCCCTCCCCACCTGGTTGGGCAAGATCCAGGTCACGGTTTTCCACCAGGGGACGCACCACACCTGGGGATGCAAGCCGGCAATCACTATATCCAATTCCTCAATAACCTCCCGGGGCAGGTCCAGTTCACCGCTCATCCCAATTACGTTGGCCTCGGCCCCCACCAACACCCGCACCGGGTACTTGCCGCTCAATCGCACCGCCTCTTTTTTCAGCTTCAAGAAAACTCCGGCCTCTTTTACGCCGATGAACATGCCCCGCGGGCCGTGGTCGGTGATGGCCACCTCATCCAGCCCCCGCCGGGCCGCCGCCGCGACAACTTCCTCCGGTGTGCCGCGCCCGTCACTATAGGTAGTATGCGTGTGCCAATCGGCATATAACTCCAACCGCCCGTAACCTCCCAAAAAGCCGGAGTCAAAAAACCTGCGCCCGGATGCGTCAAACAATCAATGTCATTTGTTGTGAACCCAAGGCTATTGTAACACAAATAGTCCCAAATCCATACATGACGGTCTCGGATCGAACCAAACCGGCTCGTACTTGACAAAAGCTGGATAAAACCGGTATAAATAACTAAATAAAAATGCGGATTTAACCATTTATCACTAATATAAAGGATGTGATAGAATGAATAATTTAATCGGCGTCGACATCGGTCACCTGCTGAATCAAGAGGACGGGCCGGACTTTATCTCCTATTCGGAATATGACTCTTTTATCCGCAAACATGGCGAACCCTTCCGGGAATTCCAGGCCGGGCTGCGGGACGGCAAGTCGCCCATTACCCTGTCCCTGGCCGAGGAAAGCGTACTCCCCCGGGTCAAATCGCTGGCCCGGGAACTGACAGCAAAATACCAAAATGTGCTGGTGCTGGGAATCGGCGGCTCGGCGTTGGGCGCCAGAGCCATCACGCAATTCCTTCGGGGGCCTTACCATAACTTGGAAAATAAATTTCCTCGGCTATTCATCCTGGACAACCTGGATCCGGCCCTGGTGATGAAGCTGGAACAGGTTATCGACATGGGCAAAACCGCCGTTATCTACGTAAGCAAGTCCGGGTCCACACCGGAAACCGCGGCGCAATTCATCTACTTTTTCAAGAAATACCGGGAAGCCGGGGGCGATGTCAAGGATATCGTCATTTGCTGCGACCGGGCCGACAACGGCATCAACCGCATTGCCTCGGATCTCGGCTGCCGCCTGCTGCATATTCCCGGTAATTTGCCGGGCCGGTATTCGGTTCTGTCATCGGTGGGCTTTCTGCCGGCGGAGATCATCGGGGTGGACAGCGCGGAATTACTGGCCGGGGCCAAGACGATGCACAGGCATATCGTGGACAACCCCGCCGGGCAAAACGCGGTTTTCGCCCTGGGCGCCTGTCTGTTTGAACTGGCGGCCAGGGGCAAGGGTATCCACGTACTGTTCAATTACGGCAGTTTTTTGTCCGAGTTCGGGCTGTGGTTCGTGCAACTGTGGGCCGAGAGCCTGGGCAAACGTTTGAACCTCGACGGAGAAGTAATCCACGCCGGCACCACGCCGCTTACCTGCCTGGGCGCCACCGACCAGCACTCCATCCTACAGTTATTCAAGGAGGGTCCCAACGATAAAGTATACGGTTTTGTGAAAATAGAAAACATGCCCGGGGAAATAAAGCTTACATCCGAGTTCCCCGGGGAAAAAGAGTATGCCTACTTTGCCGGCCACACCATGGGCGGCCAGCTGCACATCGAACAGCTTTCCACCGAAATGAGCCTGTTCCGGGCCGGAAAGCCCTGCTACCGCCTTACCCTGCGGGACATCTCCCCCGCCGTGCTGGGCGCGCTGTTTTATTTTTACGAGGCCCTGGTGGTGTTCAGCGCCGGATTGTGGCGAATCAACCCCTTCGACCAGCCCGGGGTGGAAGAAGGCAAGAACATCACTTACGCCCTCATGGGCCGGGCGGACTACCAAAGCCGGCGCCAAGAATACCGGCAGGCGGTGGAGCAGTACAACCGGGAACGGCGCATTTTCGGGATATAAAGCCCGTGGTGGAAATTTAAAAAAAATGGCCGGATATATTATATCGGCACATTATACATGCATGAAGCTAAATCCCTCGCCCGGGAGGCCGCACTTCCAGATATTCCTCCACGTAAGCCCGCAGCACTTCGGCGGTGCCCCAGGCCTGGGCGAAACAGCCCCGCGGCGTCACCGGCTCGTCGGCGTCAAAAATCTCGGATATGTGGCCCACGCCGTGTTGGCGCAAGTGGTCCCGGAAGGGGGCCAGAAAACGGCCGGCCTGTTCCCTGCTGGCCGGTGAATAGCCGTGCGCTTTGCGGTAAGCTGTAACAAAAGGCCCCATCAACCAGCTCCAAGCGGTGCCCTGGTGGTAGGCGCCGTCCCGCTGCACCTGGTCGCCTCCGTAACGGCCCCGGTACTCCCAGTGCCCGGGCTCCAGGCTGCGCAGGCCGTAGGTGGCGTAAAGGTCACGCCAGGCGCGCCGCACCAACCGCCGGGCCGTCTGCTCCGGCACCGGGCTGAAAGGCAGAGCGGCGGCAATCACCTGGTTGGGCCGGAATCGCGCGTCGGAGCCGGCGGGGGAAACCACATCGTAAAGGTACCCGCCCGCACGGTGGTGGAATACCCGGCGGAAGCTTGCGCCCGCCCGGTCGGCCAGGCCGGGACGGGCGGCCTGGCCGCCAAAAGCCCGGGCCAGCAGTTCCATGACCCGCAGGGCGTTGTACCACAGGGCGTTTACTTCCACCGGCTTGCCGTGGCGGGGCGTCACCACCCAGTCCCCCACCTTGGCGTCCATCCAGGTAAGCTGAATATCGGGACTGCCGGCCATTATTAACCCGTCTTCGGGGTCCAGGCGGATATTAAAACCGGCGCCTTCCACGTGCCGGTCCAGAATCTCCCGCAGTACCGGGTAAATGCGCTCCCGCACAAAATCAAAATCGCCGGTATATTGCAGATACTTGTAAACGGCGTGGAAAAACCACAGAGAGGCGTCGACGGTGTTGTAAGCCGGCGCACCGCCGGCGTCGGGGAACACGTTAGGCAACAACCCTTTTTCAGCGTAACGGGCAAAAGTTGATAATATTTGGGCGGCGTCTGCATAGCGGCCCGTAACCAGGGTAAGCCCCGGCAGGGCAATCATGGTATCCCGGCCCCAATCGTTGAACCATGGGTACCCGGCAATGACGGTTTTGGCGCCGGTGGACTGGCGATTTACAATAAAGGCGTCGGCCGACAGCGCCAGGCTGCGGGCGAAGCCGTCATCCAAGCCCACCCCCGCAGCCGTCTCTTGCAGCCTTCGCTCTTCCGCCGCCAGCAGCGCCGGACCGTCCGGGGCGGGCGCCTCCGGCTCCGCCGTGGCCGCCACCGTCACAACGATTGCCGCCAGCGGGGCCAGAGGTATGACGAATTCGCCGGGCATGTAGTGGTCTTCCCAAGGGTGCAGGCCGCGCCGCTCTTCCTCGCTATAGAACATTCCCCGATACCATTGTCCGCCGGGTTGATATTCCCCGTGACTGCAAATAATGCGCAAATCCGGCACTTCCGGCACGGTTGTGATTATTGTCCCCTTTTCCCCCGGCTGCTGGCTGAATTGAACCTCGCCTTCCCCGGCGGTCCGGTGGAAGTCCCGGCAGTTCACCAGCGGCCTGAGGAGCAGCGCCGCCGGCTCGGCGCCGTTTTGCACCCGGTATGTGATTACCGTGGTGTTTTTGCCGTACACCATGCCCACGGTTTTTTCCATAAATATATCACCGAAGCTGTATGTGAATACCGGCAAGGGTTCGAACACCGCCCGCTGCAGGTGGATAAACCCGGCATCGGTTACCCCGCCAGCCGCCTGGTTAACGGCCAGGTTATAAACCCTGCCCCCGGCCTGAAAACGCTCGTCCAGCTTGGCCAACAGCACGGTGCGGCGCACCGGCGGGGTCAGGGAGGCCACCAGCAGCCCGTGATACTTCCTGGTGTTGGCCCCGATTAACGTGCCCGACGCGTAGCCGCCCAAGCCGTTGGTCACCAGCCACTCCCGGCTGACACCATCGGCAAAATTTTGCCAGTCCCCCTTGCCAAACTCCAAACGCATAATTCACCCCCGGGTCAGACTTAAAATCAACACCTCGCCGGGGACGGGCCGAGCCGGTCAATAGCCAGCGCCACCGCCCCCATTGCTCCCGAGTCGCCGCCCAGGGCGGCCCGCTGGACGCGCACCGCCGCCAGGGAAGATTCCAGGGTTCGCCGGCGCACTTCATCCAGCATGGCGTCCCACAGCAGGGTGCCCGACTGCATGGCCCCGCCCCCCAGCACTACCGCCGCAGGGTTCAGCAGGTTAATTATCCCGGCCACGGTAATACCCAGGTAACGACCGGCATCCCGCAAAATCACCAGCGCTTCGGCGTCGCCCGCCGCGGCGGCTCGGGACACCGCCCGGGCGTTAACTTGCTCCCGCCGGCCCCCGGCGGCGGCCAGTATTCCCGCGCCCCGCCCCAAGTCAACCAGGGCCAGGGCGCGTATAGCCATGGCCGTTCCCGAAGCCACCGCCTCCAGGCAGCCGGCGTTGCCACAACGGCAAACCGGCCCGTTGGGGTCCACCGTAATGTGGCCTATCTCCCCGGCGGTGCCCATACTGCCGTGGTAAACCCCGCCGTTCAGGATCAGCCCGCCGCCCACGCCGGTACTGACCGTTATGTAAACCATATCCGCCGTACCCCGGCCGGAACCGTAAACGTACTCGCCCAGCGCGGCCAGGTTGGCGTCATTGTCCAGGTACACCGGCCGGGCCAACCGTTCACCCAGTATCGTGCCCAGGGGCAGGTCCTTCCACCCCAGGTTGGGGGCAAAAAACAAAAAACCCTGTTGGGGATCCATCCAGCCGGGTATGCCCACGCCAACGGCGGCCACCCTATGCGCCGGCGCGGCGGATTCCTCCAGCAGCCCGTTAATAATTTCGGCCATCTTGGTTATTACATGCTCCCGTCCCAGGTCGGCCTCGGTGGGCACCTTGATCCGGGCCAGCACTTGGCCCTCCCGGTCCGCCAATACGGCGAGAATTTTAGTCCCCCCCAGATCCACGCCAACCACCAGATCGCCCATTAAATCACCTCACGTTACCGGTAACCTAAACCCTCTTTTCAGTTACCCCGGCCGAATATAAATTTTTCCACCACTTCAGCCACCCCGCAGTTCTCGTTGGAGGGGCAAACGTAGTCGGCCCGCCGGATAATATCGGGGCGGGCGTTGCCCACCGCCACCCCCAACCCGGCGTATTCAAGCATTTCCACGTCGTTGTAACTGTCCCCCACGGCGATGACCTCTTCCCGCCCCATACCGTAATGCCGGGCGATGGCCGCAAGGGAACCGCCCTTGTGAGCATCGGGGTGCGAAAACTCAAGGAAATAAGGCTTGGACTTGGTAATGTGCAGGCGGTCGCCGTAGACCGGGCGTATCTCGGCCGCCAGCTCGTCAAGCCGCTGTTCCGGGGCCACCACCAGCACCTTGGTGGGGTCCTCGTTCCGCTCCCTGAGAAAGCGGGCCAGATCACCCACCGCCGCCAGCGGCACGCCGGAGTGGGCCGCGTAAAGCTCGCCCTCCCGGGTGCGTTCCGCCACATAAAGGAAGTCGTCCAAGTACACATTGATATGATAACGGTATCGCCGTACCGAGGAAATGACATCCAAGGCCAAATCCAGCAGCACCGGCCGGTGAAACAGCGTTTCTCCGGTCACCGAGTGCCGCGTCAGAGCGCCCTGATAAGTAATCAAGTAATCACGGATCCCCAGTTGTTCGGCGTAGGGCCGGGCCGAGCGATACATCCGACCCGTGGCCAGGGTGACCCGCACCCCGGCTTGCATGGCGGCTTGCACCGCCCGGCGGGAACGCTCCGGGATCTGCAGCCCGCTGTTCAGCAGCGTATCGTCCAGGTCCAGCGCCAGTAGTTTATATATGCTCAATCCGCCACCTCCGTATGTCGGTTTCAATCGTTAAAAAAATCTAACACCGCCCGGGCGGCCCGGCGGTTCATGCCCGGCACCGCCGCCAGTTCCTCGAGCCCGGCCTCTTTTATTTTTTCCACCGAACCGAAAGCCCGCAGCAGCTCCCGCCGCCGGGTGGCGCCCACACCCTCGATTTCTTCCAGCATGGATTTAAGGTTGCGCTTGCCCCGCAGTTGGCGATGGTACGTTACCGCAAAACGGTGCGCTTCGTCCCGCAGGCGCTGCAGCACCTGCAAGGCCGGGGAGCTTTCCGGCAGCCGCACCGGATCGGGCCGACCGGGCAAAAAGAGCGACTCCTCTTCCTTGGCCAGCCCGCAAGCCGCAATGCCGGTGAAACCCTGCTCTTCCAAAGCGGCCACCGCTGAAGAAAGCTGGCCCTTGCCGCCGTCCACCACCAGCAGGTCGGGTAGACGGTGGAACTTGGCCTGCCGGCTGGACATCCGCCCCGAGTCAATCAGCTCCCTTTCTTCCCGGCCCCGGGAAAACCGGCGGCCCAGCGCCTCCCGCATGGACGCGAAGTCGTCGGGACCGGATACTGTTTTGATTTTAAACCGCCGGTACTGCTGCGGCGCCGGCCGGCCGTCCTCGAAAACAACCATGGAGGCCACGGTTTCAGCCCCCTGGATGTTGGATATATCGAAACATTCCAGCCGCCGGGGCGGGGCGTCCAAATCCACTACCCGGGCCAGCTCGGCAAGGGCTTGCAGCAACCGGTCACTCCGGGCGGCCCGGCCGGCCTGCACTTCCTCCAGCACCAACAAGGCGTTGCGCCCCGCCAGGTCCACCAGCTTTTTCTTTTCCCCGCGCCGGGGCCTGCTCACGTATACCCGGGCGCCCCGCTTACCCGAGAGCCAACGCTCCAACACCTCTATCTCGTCCCCGGGCACGTCTTCCACCAGAACTTCCCGGGGGATGAATTCCACTTGTAAATAATATTGTTTGATAAACGCGTACAGCACCTCGGCCCGCTTCATGCTTTCTGTTTCATCCAGGACAAAGTGCTCCCGCCCAATGAGTTTGCCCCCGCGCACGAAAAACACCATGACGCAGGACTCGCCCCGGGATCGGGCCATGGCCACCACGTCCCGGTCCTCCAGGTCGTCGGACACAATCTTTTGCTTTTCTATCACCTTTTCCACAGCCTGCAACTGGTCCCGGATTTGCGCGGCCCGCTCGAAATCCAGGTTGCCGGCGGCCATGTCCATACGCTGCCGCAGTTCTTTGAGCAGCTTTTCCTGCTTGCCCTCCAGGAACAACAGCACGCCGTCAACCACTCGCCGGTATTCCCCGGGGGTAACCAGATCGCAGCACGGCCCGAGACAACGCCGGATATGCTGGTTCAGGCAGGGCCGGCTGCGGGCCGCCGGCTCCTTCTGCTTGCAGGTGCGCAGCGGGAAAATCCGCTTCAGCAGACGCAGCGTCTCATGCACCGCTCCCACCCGGGTATAGGGGCCGAAATAGCGGGACCCGTCCTTGGCCGGACGGCGGGTGATAAGCACCCGGGGGAATTGCTCCTTCAGGGTGACCTTCAGGTAAGGGTAACTTTTATCATCCTTCAAGTAAACATTATACCGCGGCCGGTGCTCCTTAATCAGGTTGCTTTCCAGGATCAGGGCCTCCACCTCGGAGTCGGTGGCAATGTATTCCAGTTCCCGGGCCCGGGACATCAAAGCATTGACCTTGGGATCCCGGGCCGCGGCAGCCCCGAAATATGAGCGCACCCGGTGCTTCAGTGACACCGCCTTGCCCACGTATATGATATCGCCCTTGGCATCCCGGTAAATATACACCCCGGGCTTCTCGGGCAGCGTATCCAACTTTTCCCTCACCCGACAACCCCCCAATGTATTTTTAAAAGTTATGCGGTTATGCCCGGCCTGACCTCCAGTGCCTTTCCGAGGTAGGGGGCGGTGTGGGAGACCGGGGACCGGGCCACCTGTTCGGGGGTGCCGGTGGCCAGCACCTCCCCGCCCCGGTGCCCGCCCTCGGGGCCCAGGTCGATAATGTGGTCGGCGGTTTTAATCACGTCCAGGTTGTGCTCGATGACCAGCACGGTGTCACCGGCGTCCACCAGCCGGTGCAGCACATTCAGCAGCCGGTGGATGTCGGCGATGTGTAGCCCGGTGGTGGGCTCGTCCAGGATGTACAGCGTCTTGCCGTTGGAGCGCCGGGACAATTCGGTGGCCAGCTTGACCCGCTGGGCTTCACCCCCGGAAAGCTCGGGAGCCGGCTGTCCCAGGCGGATGTAACCAAGGCCCACATCGTACAGGGTCTGCAGCCGGCGTTTTATCTTGGGCAGATGCCGGAAGAACTCCAGGGCCTGTTCCACCGTCATGCTCAGCACGTCGGAAATACTTTTGCCCTTGTATTTGACCTCCAGGGTCTCCCTGTTGTACCGCATACCTTTGCATACCTCGCAGGGCACGTACACATCCGGCAGGAAATGCATTTCAATTTTGATGATCCCGTCGCCCCGGCAGGCCTCGCAGCGCCCGCCCTTGACATTAAAGCTGAACCGCCCCGGGCGGTAACCCCGGGCCCGGGACTCCGGGGTCTGGGCGTACAGGTCGCGGATATCGGTGAACACCCCGGTATAGGTGGCCGGGTTGGACCGGGGAGTGCGCCCGATGGGCGACTGGTCCACCTCGATCACCTTGTCCAGATGCTCCAGCCCGGCAATTCCCTTGCAGGCGCCGGGCTTGACCTTGGCCCGATGCAGCTCCTGGGCCAGTTTTTTGTATAAAATTTCGTTCACCAGGGTGCTCTTGCCCGAACCCGACACCCCGGTGACACAAATAAACAAGCCCAGGGGAATTTCCACATCTATATTTTTCAGGTTATGTTCCGCCGCTCCCTCCACCGTAACGGTTTTGCCGTTTGATTTCCGCCGGGCCGAGGGCACCGGGATGCGCTTGCCGCCGCTGAGATACTGGCCGGTTACCGACTCGGGCGCCGCCATGATATCCTGCACTGTGCCGGCGGCCACCACCTCCCCGCCATGCTCCCCGGCGCCGGGGCCGATATCGATAATGTGATCGGCGGTATATATGGTTTCTTCGTCGTGCTCCACCACGATTAGGGTATTGCCCAAGTTCCGCAGCCGCTCCAGGGTGTCCAGCAGCCGGCGGTTGTCCCGCTGGTGCAAGCCGATGCTGGGTTCGTCCAAAATGTACAAAACTCCCATCAGGCCGCTGCCGATCTGAGTGGCCAGCCGGATACGCTGAGCCTCCCCGCCGGACAGCGTCCCCGCCGCCCGGTCCAGGGTCAGGTAATCCAGTCCCACGTTGACCAGAAAGCCCAGCCGGGCGTCTATTTCCTTGAGCACCTGCCGGGCGATCATCCTTTCCCGTTCGGTGAGGTCCAGTTCCCGCAGGAAACGGCTGGCTTCCAGCACCGACATGGCGGCCAGACGGTTGACCGGCAGGCCGCCTATTTTTATCGCCAGGGCCTCGGGTTTCAGCCGGGCCCCTTCGCAAACCGGGCAATGGCGGGTGCTCATATACTGCTCGATTTCCTCCCGCATGTAATCGGAGTTGGTTTCCCGGTAACGCCGGCTCAAATTGTTGATTACGCCCTCAAAAGGAAACCGGTAGCCGTGCCGGTTGCCGTAGCTGTCTTCCAGGGAGACCCGCACCAGTTCTTTGCCGGTGCCGTACAGCAGCTTGTCCAGGTGGGCCGGGTCCATGTCCCGCGCCGGCACATCCAGGCTGAAGCCGTAATGGTCGGCCACCGCCTCCAAGTAGCGCATCCCGTTGGCGCTTTTAACCCAGGCCTCGATAGCCCCCTCCCGCACCGTCATGCTTCGGTCGGGTATTACCAGATCGGGGTCCAGCTCCATCTTAAAGCCCAAACCGGTGCATTCCGGGCAGGCCCCGAAGGGGCTGTTGAAGGAGAACAGCCGGGGGGCAATTTCAGGTATGCTGACGCCGCAGTCCACGCAGGCGAAATTCTCGCTGAACAGTGTTTCCCCGCCGCCCACCACGGCGGCCACGGCCACCCCGCCCCCGTGTCCCAGGGCGGTCTCCAGCGAATCGGCCAACCGCCGGGCGGATTCCGGCCGCAGCGCCACCCGGTCCACCACTATATCTATACTGTGCTTCTTTTTTTTATTCAGCTTAATCTCTTCGTTGACGTCCAGCACCTCGCCGTTAACCCGCACCCGCACGAACCCGTCCCGCCGGATCTCTTCCAGCAGCTTGACGTGCTCGCCCTTTTTGCCCCGCACCACCGGGGCCAACAGTTGCAGCCGGGTGCCTTCGGGCAGTTCCAGCAACTGGTCCACCATTTGCTGCACGGTCTGGCGGGTAATGGGCTTGCCGCACTGCGGGCAGTGTGGCCGCCCGGCCCGGGCGAACAACAGGCGCAGGTAATCGTAAATCTCGGTTACCGTGCCCACTGTGGACCGGGGATTGTGGCTGGTGGTTTTCTGGTCGATAGAGATGGCCGGGGACAGTCCCTCGATATATTCCACATCGGGCTTGTTCATCTGGCCCAGGAACTGACGGGCGTAAGCCGAAAGGGACTCCACGTACCGGCGCTGCCCCTCGGCGTAGATGGTGTCGAAGGCCAAGGAGGATTTGCCCGATCCCGACAGGCCGGTGATGACAACCAGCTTGTCCCGGGGTATTTCGACATTGATATTTTTTAAATTGTGGGCGCGGGCGCCCTTGACCACTATATTGCTTTGCATCACGGGATGCCTCCGAACATATTGTTTTATAGAGCAATACTTGTACATTTTACATTGTACAAAATTTTTTAACTTGTTGAAAAGGTTTTACCGGGGAGCACAGCCAATTTAACCAACAGAAAACTGTACAGGACAGGTGTACATGTGTAATAATTAGTACATCAATTTAAATGAAAGAGAGACGTCATACATGATCGCCAAAGAAAGTATTCCCTACCTTTCAGTCTCGTTCATCGCCGGCGTTGTTCTTTATTTGGTAACCCCACTCCTTGCGCTGCTGCCGGCGGTTCTGTTCCTTTTCTTCGCTTTCTTCTTCCGCAACCCGGCCAGGCGCATACCCCTGAATGAAAGCCATATTCTGTCGCCGGCCGACGGCAGGGTCATGTCTGTGGAAACAGTGGATGAAAACACTTTTATCAAAGGCCGGGCTATTAAAGTAAGCATTTTCCTTTCGGTCTTCAACGTCCATTTCAACCGCGCCCCGGTGGGCGGAGAAATAGCTTGCACGACATACCGGCCCGGCAAGTTCCTGCCCGCTTTCAAGAGCCACGCTTCCGACATCAATGAAAGGAACACCCTGGGTATTGAGAACAATCGAATACGGGTGCTGGTGCACCAGATTACGGGTTTCGTGGCCCGGCGCATAGTCTGCTACCGGCAAAAAAATGATTACCTCGAACAGGGGCAAATATTCGGGTTAATCAAATTCGGTTCCTGCGTGGAAATCCTTTTTCCTGCAAGTGTCAAGGTGCAGGTGCAGGAGGGGCAAAAAGTAAAGGCGGGAATAACCGTCATAGGAGTGTTGGACGATGCTTGATCACGACTCACCCGTGGTACATTTAGCCAACGCGTTGACGCTGTGCAATATCATTATGGGGCTGGGAGCCATTATAGCCACCGCCCACGGCTTTTATGCCCTGGCAGGCCTGTTGATTATCATCGGCGCCGTTTTCGACCGCCTGGACGGTTACGCGGCCCGCAGGTTCAGCCTGGCCAGTGAAATGGGCAAACAACTTGATTCGCTGGCCGACGTGATTACTTTCGGTATAGCGCCGTCGGTTACCATTTTTATGCTCACTTTCGCCGAAACCGCCGTCCTGGGATTTGTCATGACCATAATCTTTGTAGGCTGCGGGGTTTACCGGTTGGCCCGGTTCAACCTGCTGGATTACCAGAATGCCTTTATCGGGCTTCCCATTACCGTGGCCGGATTTATGCTGGCGCTGCTGGCGCTGTTTCAAACCCAGGTTAGCGTACACCCGTACGTAATGGCGCTGGGCATGCTGTTATTGAGCTATCTCATGATTTGCAAGCGGGAAATCAAAAAAGTTTAGACGACTCTAGACTTTCGACTTTAGACTTTAGACTGAACATAGCACCCGGTAACCGCAGCGGGCGAAGTTGTTGTCAAAAGTAAATACTGTTTCGATACCAAGCCGCTCCATTATGGCAAAGCTGACGGCATCGGTCAGGGTGCAGTCTCCCCCCCGCCCGGCGAGCAGTATCTCCCGGGCCCGCTCTTCGTCCTCCCGACCGGCCCGTTCCACCGGCCAAATATTATTGCGCACCCACATCCTGGCGGCGTCGGGACCCAGGCGCGCATTCATCAGGGTATGGGCTTCGGCTGTGATGTAGTTGGTCAATAAAGGCAGCACCCGCCGCTTTTGCAGTTGCCGTAATATGGCCCGGGCGGCGGGGTGATTGTGGTCGTTTTTGCACAACAGGGCAAATACCGCCCCGGAATCCACCAGCACCTTTTCCTTCATCGCCCCACCTCGGCAGCGGCGGCGTAACCTTGGGGCGCGGCAGAAACTCCGTCGGCTTGGTCACGATCCTCAAACATACCCAACATGTCCCAGATGGGATCGGCCTCGGCCAGCGGGGCCACTTTGTACACTTTCTTTAACAGGAGGGTATCTCCCTTGAGAGCCACGGCCAGGCGGGACCCCTTATCCAGGCGCAGCTTGTCCCGATATTCTTTGGGCAGCGTCAATTGCCCCTTACTGGTTAAAGTTACCGTTTGGTACCGCAAAATATACTCTCCTTTCCTCCGGTAAGGCCAACTTTACCCCACTATACCAAAGGAAATATATGGAAAGCAAGTGCCGCGGGCAAAATTTTTAATTTTTTCCACCGGCAGCACAACCTTTACACTCGGCTTCAAAGGGGTTTGGCATTACATCTGGAGGATGCGGGAGCTTAGTTGAAATTATTCCCATCATTTGGTAGCACCTGGCACCGTCAATTCGATGATGGCGTCCCGGAGCCGGGCGGCTTGTTCAAATTCCAGCCGTTGGGCGGCCTCTTGCATTTCTTTTTTCAGCCGGGCCAGCATTTGCTCTTTTTCTTTCTTGGTCATCTGGCCCGATTGGGACCCGACTTTGTAAGGCGCCCTGGATTCAGCCACCTTGGTGGTGGCCTCGATGACTTCCCGCACTCCTTTGCTGACGGTCTGCGGGGTGATACCGTGCCGCAGGTTGAACTCGGTCTGCAGCTTGCGGCGGCGTTCGGTTTCGGCCATGGCCCGGTCCATGGAGTCGGTGACCCGGTCGGCATACATGATTACCCGGCCATGCACGTTGCGGGCCGCCCGTCCGATGGTCTGGATCAGCGAGCGTTCCGAGCGCAGGAAGCCTTCCTTGTCCGCGTCCAGAATGGCCACAAGGCTCACTTCGGGCAAGTCCAGCCCCTCCCGCAGCAAATTGATACCCACCAGCACATCGAAAGCGCCCAGGCGCAAATCCCGGATAATCTCCATCCGCTCCAGGGTATTGATCTCCGAGTGCATATAGCGTACCCGGATGCCGGTTTCCCGCAGGTAATCGGTCAAATCTTCGGCCATTTTTTTGGTCAGGGTGGTGACCAGCACCCGCTCATTTTTGGCCGCCCGGGCGTTGACTTCTCCAATCAGGTTGTCGATCTGACCCCGGGTGGGTCGCACGAACAATTCAGGGTCCACCAGCCCGGTGGGCCGGATAATCTGCTCCACCAACCGGTCGCTGTGCTCCAACTCGTAGGGTCCGGGGGTGGCGGTGACATAGATCACCTGGCCCAGTCGCTTTTCAAACTCCCCGAATTGAAGGGGGCGGTTGTCGAAAGCCGAGGGCAGCCGAAAGCCGAATTCAACCAGCGATTGTTTACGGGACCGGTCCCCTTCGTACATGGCCCGCACCTGGGGAATGGAAACGTGGGACTCGTCAATAATCATCAAAAAATCGTCCGGGAAGTAGTCCAGCAGAGTGTAGGGCGGTTCACCGGGCCGGCGCCCGGTGAGATGCCGGGAGTAATTCTCAATGCCGCTGCAAAAACCCATTTCCCGCATCATTTCGATGTCGTACCGGGTGCGCTGCTCCAGCCGCTGTACTTCCAATAATTTGTCCCGCCCCCGCATCTCGGCCAGCCGCTCCTCCAGTTCCTCCTCGATGCGGGTGACGGCATTTTCCATGCGGTCCCGGGATATGGCGTAGTGGCTGGCGGGAAAGATGGAGACATGCTGCCGCTCGCCGGCAATTTCACCGGTGAGAACGTCAAATTCCACCAGGCGTTCCACCTCGTCGCCGAAAAAGTCCACCCGGATGGCCCGTTCGGAATTGCCCGCCGGAAATATTTCCAGTACGTCACCCCGCACCCTGAACTTGCCCCGGGAGAAGTTTATATCGTTGCGTTCATACTGTATGCCCACCAGGCGGCGCAACACGTCGTCGCGGCTGTAGTCGCCGCCCTTGCGCAGGGACAGCACCAGGGTGCTGTACTGCTCCGGGTCCCCCAGGCCGTATATGCAGGAAACACTGGCCACAATGATTACGTCCCGCCGCTCGAACAGGGAACAGGTGGCCGAGTGACGCAGTTTGTCGATTTCATCGTTAATTGAAGAATCTTTCTCGATATAAGTGTCGGTATGGGCAATATACGCCTCGGGCTGGTAATAATCATAATAACTGACGAAATATTCCACGGCGTTGTTTGGAAAAAATTCCTTGAACTCGCCGCAGAGCTGAGCCGCCAGGGTTTTGTTATGGGCCAGCACCAGAGCGGGGCGCTGCACCCGCTGGATCACTTGGGCCATGGTATATGTTTTGCCGCTGCCGGTAACCCCCAGCAGGGTCTGGTGTTTATAACCGTCATCGAGCCCCCGGACCAACTGGTCGATGGCTTGGGGCTGGTCGCCCCGGGGCTCGAATTTTGATTTAAGCGCAAATTTATTGTTCATCTTGTTCACCCACTAAATTATATCATAATGGGCAATGGAAATAAAAAGTTACTCTCCCGCACACTACCACGGGTTCCAAGGCATCCTGCCGATAACGCCGAAATCCCTTCCCAGGGGGGTATTCCACCGGGAACATTACCGTCATTAAAGCAGGTTTTTGCCTTCCATGAGCTTATATACCATGACGGCGGCATCCGACCGGGTCAACTTTTCGTGGGGCCGAAACGTCCAATCATCATACGCGTTCAGATAACCTTTTTGCACCGCCGCCAGCACGTAAGGGCCGCCCAGGGTCGATATTTTTTGATAATCCTTGAACCGCCGGGAAAGCTGCATGCGGGTCTGCCGGTCATTTGACCAACCGACCGGCAGACCCGCGGCGGAAACAACACTCATGGCAGCCTGCTCCCTGGTTAAGCCTTCAAAGTACCCGAAGGTGAACCTGCCGTCCTTTTCACGCTTGCCGCTCATGAACCCGTTCTTGGCTGTGGCCTCGATATACAGGGCGGCGTCCCGGGGCAGGGGTACGAATTGCCCGGCGGGATTAAAGCCGTATGAATAACCGCTGGAATAAAGAATGTCACTGAATGTGCCAAAGCCGACATAGTTTTGAGGCAGTTCCAATTTTAGCGCCCGGCCCAACATTAAAGCAAATTCGCCCCGGGTAACGCATGTATCCCGGCCTTCCTGGTCCACCAAACCGAATTTGCCGGCAGCCGCGGAAGAAGACGGAGATATTATACCCTTGGCCCACAGGTATTCCACGTAAGGCCGGGCCGGGCCGTCGCCGTCCCGGAAACTCCACAAGCGGTTGACCGCCACATAACGACCAAAACCTTTAAAGGGCACGGTTATGGTTTTCTTCCCGGCATCAGCCTGGCCGCCAATATTTTGCCAATTATTATAAACACCGTCATAGGGGTCATACAGAACGGTAACCGTGCGAAAAGCCGCCTCACTGATATTTTCCAGGGGCAGGGTCATCTCGCCCCCGGGCGGCGCGCTGACACGGGACTGTTGGTCCAGGAAACGGTCGAACCGGTACTCGTCCCCCCGCCAGTATACGTGGGCTATATTAAAAAGATAGCTGACCGTTGGAGAACCGTTTACATTAAACAACCTTTCCAGCTTAAAAGCGATAAGCTGGCTCTCGGCCGCCCCGTTTTTTTCCCGCAGGTAATAATGCTTGGGCAAGTTAATCACCAGCCGCTTGTTGAAAACGGTGGCCTTGTTGCTATCATTTAAATCATGTATTGCCGTGGCCCCCTCTTCCGGCACATTGACAAACAATACCGTCTTTTTAACGGTGAATTTGCCTTCCCGGGTTTCCGAGTCTTCATCCTCGTACTCGTAAAACACTTCGAAGGAAAAGTTATTGTCCCCGGTTTCCAGCATCACGTCTTCCAGGTAATAATCGTTAACACGATTTTTCAGTTGCTCATCGCCATAGACAACCTTTTCGGCGCCCGGGGCGTAAACGACGATTTCCACCGGGCTCCGGTTGACGCTTATAGTATCCCCCACCACTTCCACATCGTCCACGTATACCGTGGCGTCCAGCACCGTGGTAAAGTAAAAGGAATGGTAATCCAATTCGTCCCCGTCCTGGTCTTCGATGGAACTCGACAACTTGACGCGGTACCGGGTGTCGTATTGCAATGGTCTGTCGGGTTCAAAGTATGCTTGCCGGGAGTCGCCGTCATAGGTGACATCACCGCCGACTTCGTCGCCGTCTTCATCACGCAGGGTAAAACCGTCTTTGACGGATTCTTCGTCCATGTCGTCGCTGAATTCAACACGTATAATAACGTTAACGGGCACATTTTTATCGTTTCGCTCGGGATAATGATCGTCGACTTCCGGGTCGGCACAAGCCGGGGGAGCCCAAGCCAACAATATTGCCAAGATAAAAGCCGGTACCAAAAATTTAATTTGATTGACCATACAAACCACCCGCCCCCAATATACTGTTCATACTTATGACTATACAATTATTTATCGGCAGGGGCGGCAATTCCTGCAGGTCAAAACAAAAACAATCCAAAGAACAAACGGTGTTTAAAAAAGCGCGCTCATTCGGTTCCCCGGAGCGCGCGCTGACATTTACCTTGAATCCGGCCATCAATATGGCCGGAAGTTATCTTCCCCAAGCACAAAATGCCGCCTTATTGTCCTCCGTTACCCTGGTCCTGCCCCTGGCCGCCCTGTTGATCATCCTGACCCTGCCGTCCTCCACCCATGGATTCGATTTTCTTTACTTCACCGTCTATCTGCACCTCCACGGTTTTGCCTTCCTGGGTGGTGATGCGCAACATGGTTTTGTTCGGCTGGTCCTGGCCGCCCTGTCCACCCTGCTCTCCCTGTGCCTGTTGTTCCCCTTCCCCCCCTTGCCGTTCCGGTGCGCCTTCCTGCCGCTGTTCTTGCCGGTCTTTTTTGATGCCTTTATGCCGTTGTTCCAGCAGGTAGGCGTTTCTAGCGGTAACAAGGCGTACCGGCACAATGCGGGCGGGAATGCTGTAATCCCCGTTGACGGCCCGGGTGTTATACTGCCAGTGTCCGTTCCCGGCCAAATCCACAGCGGCGTCCAGCGCAAATTGCCCCAACATTTCCGGCTGCACATCCACCTCGGCGTCGTGCTCGCCGTTTACCAGCGCCCGAAAGGACTGTTCATTGGCCCCCACGCCCACGGTAAGCACGTTCTTGTCGTAACCGCCGGCTTTTAGATAATCCACCGCCGCCACAGCCAGGCCGCTGTCGTTGGCCAGGACCACGTCGACACGCTCCCCGCGGCCCAGGATTTGACCCAGCGTGGCGGGCACTGTGGCCGGATCAAGGCGGGGGTGGTCATAAACCCCGATTATCCTAACGTCTTCACGCCCGTTCAGAACCTCCCGGCAGGCCGCGGTGATGGCGGCGGCCATCTGATCCCGCGGGTCGCCGCGCAGAAGCACAACATTTAGCGGCCTCGTGGCGGGCAATTGGCCCGCCACGCTGTAATCAACAGCCCCGGATGTCTGCTCACCGCCGTCCCCGCCGGCGCCGTCCGGTTGTTCATGCTGTTGGCCCTGGGGCCTGATTATCGTCCCGACCGGAGGCGGGGTCATCCGGCCGTTCTTCAGTTCGTCGGCCCGGCGCAGCGCCTCCAGGACAAAACGGGCTTGCAGGCGCCCGGCCATAACGTGATCCGAAGCGATATAACCGTCCGCCGGCGTATTCATAGGCAGATTTTCCAACACCACCACCTTAATCCCCGCCCGGGCCAGCTTTTCCACCTGGGCTACGGCCCGGGTGGGATCAACGGGCTGCAGCACCACCGCCTTTGCCTTTTTTTTAATTAATTCGTCCAGCTGCCTGTCTTGCTCCACCGGGTCCTGCCGGGCGTCCAGCCAGGTAATATGCAAATTAGCTTTTTGCTTGCCCTTATCCACCGTTTTTTTAATGGTCTTGTTGCCGTCTCGTTCCATGTCGGCCAAGGCAAACCCGATCCGCACCGGGGCTTCGGCGGGCTTGCGCTGCGGTTCCCGGTTGCCGCACCCGCCCGGAAACAGAAGCATCATTACCAATAAAACAAACATATAGCATTTAAAAAGTTTCATTATACACACCTCCGGGCGCCCACGGCCATTGGGGCGCTATAACTATGCTTTGCCCCGGCGAATATCTTTATTCCATCCCGGGAACAAGTTTGCCGGGACAAGGGTATAATCAGCCCCGGCACTGCATAGGAATTTATTGGGAGGTGTTTTATCGTGCCCGTCAAAAACCCCCACAAATACCTGGAGCAATTCCTGGTCTGGCTTTCGCCGCTTAAACAAGAACCGCCCGGGCTTGCGGAGGCGGTGGACGACGCAAAAAAGGCCTGGATACAGGCCCTGGATTTTATTAATGTAATTGATCACTCGCTGGTTGACTACGCCGTGCATAATATCAGCGCCGCCGAAAGACGCTACATGGCATTGATCGAGGAAGCCCGGCGGGAAGGAATAACCGCCTGGCCGGAGTTATCTTGCGGCCCGGTCATGTCCCCAAACGCCGCCCAAGAGTCCTGCGGTCCGGCCATGTCCGGTGACGCCGCCCCCAAATCCGATGGCCGGGCCAATCCGGGACAAGCCGCCAAGTTCCAGCGCATTAATTAATCCGGCGGCTTTTACAGTTTAGCGGCGTCCTGTTATGCCAGCTGGAGCCATGGTTACCGTTCAAGCGTCCCCAAGGACAAGCGTTGGACCGGAAATTAGACCATGGAAGCGTCCCCGTGTCTTATTCCCAGTTCTTCCAGCTTGGCCCGGACCGACTGCATGTCGCTCCAGGCTTCGGCTTTGCGTGACGGGTCACGCAGCAACGCCGCCGGATGGTAAGTGGCGATAATCCAGTAGCCCTTGCGTTCCAGCCACTGTCCCCGCACCCTGGTAATCCGCTCCGCCGGGCCGATAATATGCCGCACCGCCGTGGCTCCCAGGCAAACAATGATCCCGGGGCGGACTATATCCACCTGCGCCCGCAGGTAGGGCAAACATTTTTCGCCTTCTTCCATGGTGGGGGTCCGGTTGCCCGGCGGCCGGCACTTCACTATATTGCAAATCATGGCGCTGCTTTCCCGGCTTAAATCGATGGCCGCCAACATCCGGTCCAGCAGTTGGCCCGCCGGACCCACGAAAGGCCTCCCTTGCAGGTCCTCCTGCTCGCCCGGACCCTCGCCCACGAACATTACTCGTGACTCCAGGACCCCTTCACCAAAAACAACGCTTTTGCGCCGGGCCGCCAAACCACAGGCGCCGCACTTGTGGCAAATTTCCTTCAGTCGGTTCCACCTGTCCAGCTTGCTGTCCATTACCATTACTCCCTTGAGACTACACCCTTGGCAAATTAAACAGCCTCTTTTTACACCGCCGGTTTTCGATCACTTGTTATATTTCTCCATCCTTTTGTCAAATCCTGCTGCCCCAAAAGCGCACCCAAACGGGGGGCAGGCGTCTTTCCCAAAAGAAAAAGAAGCCGCCCCCTTATTTAACCAATGTCGATTAAATTTACCACCCCAAAGTCGGAAACCTACTTCTCCGCTTCTTTTTCCAAAACAATCCGGTGTTCCACCAGCGCCAGTTCGGCAATCCTGGCCTTGATGACTTGGCGGCGACCGAAAATGTCTTCCAGGACCAGGCCGCCATCCTGAGGGATTATCTTGTCAACCATTTCCATCAGCATTTCTTCTTTGCCGTCGCTGCGCAAATAAGCATTAGCTTCACACATGCCCTTACACCTCCCAAAAGTCAAAAAACCACCGTGGTTTTGGCTAACCTCCGTGGTTTCAGTAGCACCGCGCGGATCTTCCTGACCCGGTTTAATAAATTATATCCCTCGGGCAACCGGTGTGTCAACGCATAATTTGTGGTTGACTTGGAGCCTCGCCCGGTCTCCCCGCCCATAATCCGCGGTTACTAAAGCCCTTGCAAACGCTGCCGGAACTTGTCCCACCAGCGCCCCAACGGTCCGGTGGTGTTCATATCCACCACGGTTTCCCCTGTTTCCGTACCGTCGGGCACCGGCAAAATACCCAGCCCGTGCTCAGTTCCGATGCGGGCCAGGGTTTCCCGCCGGTAGCGTTTTTGGCCGCCGCTCAAATAATCCACTTGCAGCGGCGGGTACACGGCGTACATCATCGCGGCCAGGTCGCTGCGGCTGCGCACCGGCACGCCGTTGACCGACACCATGATATCCCCGGAACGGATACCGGCATCCCAGGCCGGGGTGCCCGGCAGCACATCCATCACCTTCAAACCATCGGGACTGGGCGCGTAAAAAGGCGGGTCCTGCATCTCCACCCGGCGGCCGATGTTGATTATAAGCTCGTGACCCAGCGGCGAAAACAACGCCGCCGCAACGGCCAACAGCAGCGACGCGTCGGACAGCACCGCCAGCAAAAGCAGCACGGCGCTGTACAGCGCCAGGTAACCCGCGGACATAACGCTTTTACGGCGCGGCTCCCTGGCAATGGCCATGTCTCCGTACCCCAGCGCCGCCGCCAGCGGGATTAGGGTGTAAACCACATTTTCCGCCTCTTCCACCCCCGGCCCGATTAGCGGCCACCAGTCGGGCATGTCCACCGCCTCCGGCGGAATTTCCACACCAACCACAAAAGCCAGGGCGGTGATGGGGATGGGCCAAAACTTTTGCAAAGTGAAGCCGCCCACCACCCGGCCCGCGCCATCGCGGAAATAAGCGGGGATGGCGCCCAGATGGCCGCCAAACAATATCAGGACGCTCTCCACCATGTGCAGCACCGCCACCAGGGCCAGCACCTGGGAAGCGTTAACCTCGGGGAAACCGAACAGTATGTTGGACAGGGCCAATATACCGCCGGCATAAGCGAAACAAATAAAACGAATGTTAATTAACATCAGCAAAAAGGCCAGGGGCAGAATGTAGTAAAGCCCCGAGCCGGTGAGAGTGACCCCGATGAGCACCATGATTACGCTGCCTACAACGCCTCCCGCCAGCCCGAACATGGAAGCCGACACCACTTCGTTCCAGTTCGGTTTCAGCGGCACACCGTAAAAGTGTTCCCGCACAGAGTTTATGCGCCGGTACTGAACCGCCACCAGCAACACAACCAGCCAAAACAGGGGCTCGAACATCAGGCGCACTATATTGAAGAGAATTACGGGAAATACGTCGCCAAATGGGAACACGGGATCACCTCTCGTCCGACCAAAAACTATTGGCTCCCGATTTTGTCCCGAACCAGTTCCACGGCCCGGTCAAGCTGCTCGTCGCCCGGCAGGTCCTCCCGGTCTTCCACCACCACGTGGGGGTGAATGCCCTTATTATTGATATCGTTTTTATCCGGCGTGAGGTACCGAGCGGTGGTCAGCTTCAGGCCGGTGACACCGTTGTCCAGGGGGAACACCGTCTGCACCACGCCCTTGCCGAAAGTCTTGACGCCCACCAGGGTGCCGGTATCCGTGTCCCTGATGGCTCCGGCCAAAATCTCGGCGGCACTGGCGCTGTATCCATTGATTATTACCGCCAGCGGCAGTTGCAGATAGTTGTCGTCGGCCTCCTTCACGTCTTCGTCGCCGGTCCGGTAATCGATGTAAACTATGGGCCCCTTGGGGACGAAATTGTCCGCCACCCGGGTGGCGGCGCTGAGTTCGCCGCCCGGGTTGTTACGCAAGTCCAGAACCAGACCCTGCATTCCCCGGTCCTGCAGCTCGGCAATCTTTTGCAGCACCTCGTCCGAGGTTTTTTCGTTAAACTGGCTGATCAGCATATAGCCAATGTTAAAATCTTTCAGTATTGTGCCTTCCACGGTGGGTACGCTGATCTTTTCCCGGGTGATACCCAGCTTGACCGATTCTTCCTTCCCCTCGCGCACAACCGCCAATTCCACCCGAGTACCCACCGGCCCGCGCATCAACCTGATGGCGGCCTGCAGGTCCATACCCCGGACGTCCCGGCCGTCGATGGCGGTGATCCGGTCACCTTCCAACACTCCGTCACGGTCGGCGGGAGTTCCCTCGTAAACACGCACCACGGTCAGCAGATCATCCTTAACTCCCACCAGAATCCCCAGGCCGCCGAAAGAACCGCTTATTTGCTCCTCCAGTTGCTTGAAAGTTTCCTCATCCAGGTAAACCGAGTAAGGGTCATCCAGGGATTCAACCATGCCCCGGATAGCTCCCTCCACCATTTTGGAAGCGTCGACTTCACCTGTGTACTGGGTCTGGATCAGGGTAAAAACCTTGACCAGGTTGCCCAGATGATTGTAATTGGTGCCCAGTATTCCTCCGACTATTACAAAAAACACAAAAAAAACAAGGGCCAATACCGTCAGCCACAGCCCTATTCTGTTCAATCCGCCGCCCCGCCTGCCGTATCTTTGCATATCAACAGCCACCTGCCAGTTATCCGGTAATTTCACATACCATATTATACTACATTATAAAGAATTGAATTACAATAAAAAAGCGCACTTATATCAGTTCCCTCAATGTGCGCTTTTTTAATACTTTGAACCTTAATTCCGGCCATAAATATGGCCGGATATATTTTTTAAAGTATAAAAAAGCGCACTCATTTCAGTTCCCTTAACGTGCGCTTTTTTAATACTTTGAACCTTGATTCCGGCCATAAATATGGC
>JAKSCU010000196.1 GCA_022360435.1 Bacillota bacterium | reverse complement strand
GCGAAGGCCTCGTTCAGTTCAAACACGTCCACTTGGTCCTTGGTGATGCCGGCCAGTTTCAAGGCTTTGGGGATGGCCACGGTGGGGCCGATGCCCATGATCTCCGGCGGGCAGCCGCCCACCGCGTAGGAACGAAACACAGCCATGGGTTTCAGACCCAGGGAATCCGCCTTTTCTCGGCTCATAATCATTACCGCCGCCGCGCCGTCGCTGGTTTGGGAACTGTTGCCGGCGGTTACCGAGCCGCCCGCCCGAAATACCGGACGCAGTTTGGCCAATATTTCCATAGTGGTGCCGGGGCGCACACCTTCGTCGGTATCGAACACGATGGACTTTTCCACCAGTTTGCCCTTGGCCCGGGACCTCTGCACCAAAGTCAGGGGCAGGATTTGCTCCTCGAACCGGCCTTCTTTGATAGCATTGGCGGCTTTGGCGTGGCTGCTAACGGAAAATTCGTCCTGCATCTCCCTGGTGATACCGTACTTTTCGGCCACGTTTTCGGCGGTCAGGCCCATGCCCATGTAAGCCTCGGGGCAGATTTCCATCAGTTCCGGGTCTGGCACGCATTTATTGCCGCCCATCGGCACCTGGCTCATGCTTTCCACGCCGCCGCACAGGTACACGTCGGCAAAACCGGCCATAATCCTGGTGGCGCCGATGGCGATGGATTCAAGGCCCGAAGAGCAGAAACGGTTTACGGTCGCGCCCGAAACAGAATCGGGCAGGCCGGCTTTTAGGGTGAGCATCCGGGTTACGTTCATGCCCTGCTCGGCTTCCGGAAAGGCGCAGCCGAAAATAACGTCGTCTATTTCCGCCGGGTCCAGGCCGGGGGTTCTTTCCACCACGGCCTTGATTACCTCGGTACCCATGTGCTCCGGGCGGGTGTTTTTAAGTATGCCCCGGGGGGCCTTGCCCACCGCGGTTCGTACGGCGCCGACTATTACTGCTTCTCGCATTGTCTTACCCCCTAATTCCTCAGCGGTTTGTTGTACTTAAGCATGTGTCTCATCCGGTCCAGGGTCTTGGGCTCCCCCAGCAGGTCCAGGAAAGCTTCCCGTTCCAGGTCCAGCAGGTCTTGTTCCGTAACCTCGGCGCCGGGTGTCACGCCGCCGCCGGTAACGATGTAGGCGACTTTTTTGGCAATTTTGGCGTCGTGCTCGCTGATTTGCTTGCCCCACAGCAGTGTCTGGATAGCCAGCTCCAGGGCCGCGTAGCCGGGATTGCCGACAGCTTTGATGGTCTTGGGTTGCAGGGGTTTGAAGCCTGCTACCGCCATTTCCAGCACCAGCCGTTTGGCGTCGCCGATAATGCGGTCGCGGTTGGGGCTGACCCGGTCGTTTGAGCGCATATAACCGAACTTAATGGCCTCGAAGCCACTGGTGGCCACCTTAGCCATGGCGATATTTTCAAAGGCCCGGTTAATCATGGGCTGCACCGTGTTGGTGCCCCCCACGGCGACCGCGCTTTTGGGCGTTTCCAGTTCGTAAGCCCGGAAGGCCATTTCCTTGCATCCGCCGCCGCCGGGAACCAGGCCCACGCCTACTTCCACCAGGCCCATGTAGGTTTCACCCGCCGCGTTGACCCTGTGCGTGTGCAGGCAGATCTCGCAGCCGCCGCCCACGGCCATGCCGTGTGGCGCGGCCACCACGGGCTTTTTGCAGTATTTCAGGCGCATGGTGGATTTTTGGAATTCGTCCACCATGATGTCCAGCTCATCGAATTCGTCGTCTTCGGCTTCCATGAGCACCAG
>JAKSCU010000578.1 GCA_022360435.1 Bacillota bacterium | reverse complement strand
TTTTTGTGTTTTTTTTTTTTTTTTTCTTTGTTCAATGTTCCTGCCTATTTCCTTTTTAGCGGTTTTATTTGAATCCTCTCTTATATAAGAAGGCATATCACTATGGACCCCTTCATACAATACTGCACCTCCATAGGTTCTCTTAAGTACGCCTTTTCTCTCCAATTTTTCAAGATCTCTTCTTATAGTGACTTTTGCTACATTAAATAAGCCACTCAATTCATTTACAGATATACTATTTTTTTGACATAGAATGTTCACAATTTTATTTCTTCTGTCTTCTGCTAACACTTTATTTCCTCCAGTGTAAATATGGATATAGTATATCATATTAATTATTCAAAATAAATAGTGTAAACATTATGTTGAAAACATTTGAAAATTAACCAAAAAATCGGGTTTTATTTCATTAAAGAAATCCTCAACCTGTTTTTTAAGGATTAAAGGGGCTTTCCAGTATGAATTCAATGTGTCTCCCCCTCTGTGATTTGTGACGGTCACATTATCAAGTTCAAAAAGAGGTTCCTCCCTTGTAACCGGCTCATTTTCATATACATCCAGTGCAGCTCCGGCTATGCGTTTTTCTGACAGCACTTTTCTTAGTGCATTCATGTCAACAAGTCCCGCCCTTGCCGTGTTTATAAAATATGCAGATGACTTCATTAAGCCGAACTCTCTTTGGCCAATCATGTGTTTTGTACTGTCTGTCAGCCTTGAATGCAAACTCACAATATCGGATTCTTTTAAAAGAGTATTCAAATCTACCGGAATGCCCCCTTCATTTCTAATAACCTTATTTGATAGGTACGGGTCACTTACCATAATCTTTGCATTAAAACCTTTCAGCTTTTTTGCTACCAGTTTTCCGATTGTTCCAAACCCTATGAGGCCAATGGTACTGCTGTTTAGCTCCGGTACTCTGTCAGAATTAGGATAACCTTCCCTCCATACCCCATTCTTTAAAGAGCAATGGGATCTTGAAATATTTCTGGTCTCCGCAATCATAAGACCTATGGTATATTCAGCGACTGCTTCGGCATTATGCACAGGGCAGTTTATTACCGCTATACCCCTTTTTAC
>JAKSCU010000135.1 GCA_022360435.1 Bacillota bacterium | reverse complement strand
TGGCGGGCCTGGGCGGCGGCCTGGGTTTTTCCGGCAAAACTTGCGGCGCCCTTATCGGCGGCGTCTGCTTACTGGGCTTGTATGCGGGCAGGGGCGAGCCCGATGAATCGGAGCACCACCGGTTTTTGCTGATGATTAACGAACTGGTGCATTGGTTTGAAAAGGAAACCGGCCAAGCTTATGGCGGCATCAATTGCGGGGATATCCTTGGCGAAGACCTGGCCCAAAAAACCGTCTCGCCCCAGTGCGCAAATATCGTTATCGAAACCTACAACAAAGTTAAAGAACTCTTGCTCGCCAACGGGCTAAACCCGGCCGGTGAAAAAAATGGCTGATACCCCGCGTATCCTCTCAGTTACGGAAAGCCTCTGCCCCCGCTGCCTGAGCAAAATACCCGCCAGGCGGGTGGCCCGGGGAGATGAAGTGTTTCTGGAAAAAGACTGCCCGGAACACGGCGGCTTCCAGGTACCGATCTGGCGGGGCCAACCGCTTTTTCAGTCCTGGGTGCGACCGAAAATACCGGGGGTAATCAAGTCCGCCTTAACCGGGGTGAGGCAGGGCTGCCCCTTTGACTGCGGCCTTTGCCCCGACCACCGCCAGCAAACCTGCACCGCGGTGCTGGAAGTAACCGGCCGCTGCAACTTGCACTGCGCTTTTTGTTTTGCCGATTCCGGAGACGCTGCCGGGGACCCCGGCCGGGAAACCGTCAAGAGTTGGTACCGCCTTCTCCTGGACGTCGGAGGCCCTTACAACATCCAGCTTTCCGGCGGTGAGCCCACCCTGCGGGACGACTTGCCGGAACTGGTATCCATGGGGCGGGCCATGGGCTTTGACTTTATTCAGTTGAACACCAACGGCCTGCGTTTAAGCCGGGAACCCGGGTTTCTTGAAAAATTGAAGCAGGCCGGACTTTCCTCCATTTTTTTGCAGTTTGACGGCGCCGGGCGGGAAATACACCGCAAGCTGAGGGGCGGCGATTTTTTGGCTGCCAAGCTGGAAACCATCAGATTATGCGGTGAACTGGGCCTGGGAGTAATCCTGGTGCCCACCGTGGTCCCAGGTGTCAACGATCACAATCTCGGCAGCATCATCGACTTGGCCCTGGAGCGGATGCCGGTGGTGCGGGGCGTACACTTTCAGCCTGTAAGTTACTTCGGACGCTACCCTCAGCCACCGTCGGACCGGATGCGCATCACCCTGCCGGAAATAATCAGCCGGTTGGAATACCAAACCGCCGGACGTATTAAAGCGGAACACTTCCGGCCGCCGGGTTGTGAAAACGCCCTGTGCTCTTTTCACGGCAATTTTATTTTAATGCCCGACGGGAGATTGACGGCCACCACCAGGCACGAACCCGCCCGGCAAGAAATGAGCTGTTGCGACGCACCGGAGCGGGCCGGCGACGGGGCCAGGAAAACAAGAAGTTTTGTGGCCAGCCGCTGGTCGGCCCCCCAGCCAATTTTAAAACAGCGCCAATGCAATTGCGCCGAACCAAAAGCGCAGCCGGACAGTATGGACCTGTTCTTGGAAAGGGCCCAAACCCACACCTTTTGCATCTCCGGCATGGCTTTTCAGGATGTGTGGAATATCGACCTGGACCGGCTGAAGGACTGCTGTATTCACACTGTTTCTCCCGCCGGGCGGCTCGTCCCTTTTTGCGCTTACAATATTACGGACAACCGGGGCGGATCAATTTACAGGGGACGGTGACGTGTTGCTCCAAAAAACGCCTTTGGAACAGTGGATTCTCCATAAAATATCGGGTTTGGCCTACAAAACCGGGCAGTTGACCCGCACCCTGATTGAAGATTACCAACTGGTCAAATTGAAAGAAACCGTCGCCCTGGCCAGTGAAAAAAGTTTGTTTTACCGGGGTGCTCTGGGCCGCTTTCCCGCTGAAAAAATCAGTTCACTAAAAGATTTGCGGGCATTCCCTTTTACCACGGCGGACGATATACGCCAAAATCCGCTTCGTTTTCTGTGCTGTTCCCAGGATGAAATAAAGCGGGTAGTCACCCTGGAAAGTTCAGGAACCACGGGCTTACCTAAAAGAATATTTTTTACTTCCGCCGATCAGGAACTGACCAAGGATTTTTTTCACCACGGCATGACGGTCATCGCCCGGCCGGGTGACAAAGTGCTGATCCTGCTTCCCTGTGAACGGCCCGGAAGCGTTGGCGCCCTGTTTGCGGAAAGCGCGCGACGCATGAATTTGTTGCCGGTGCCGCACGGGATTGTAAAAGAGCCGGGTTATACCCTGGAAGTGATGGCCAAAGAACAAACGGACACTTTGTTGGGGATACCAACCCAGGTGCTGGCTCTGGCCTCCGGTGAACCGCCGGATAAAAACGAATTTCAGGTTGATGTTAAGAACGTAATTTTAAATACCGACCACGTTCCCCGGGCAATTATAAACCTGATTAAAAGGAAATGGAACTGCCGGGTTTTCAACCATTACGCCATGACCGAAATGGGATTGGGCGGCGGGCTGGAATGTGAAGCGCTGGCGGGTTACCATATGCGGGAAGCCGACCTGCTTTTTGAGGTGGCGGACCCCGTCACCGGCGCAGTATTGCCGGAAGGGGAAGAGGGAGAGGTCGTTTTCACCACCCTGACCCGCCGGGGTATGCCTTTAATCCGGTATCGTACCGGAGATCTGGCCCGATTCATCCCCGAACCATGTCCCTGCGGAACCGTGCTAAAGCGCATGGCCCCGGTACGGGACCGGATTAAGGGCCGGATTGCTTTAAACGGAAGCGGTCTGCTCAGCATGTCCAGGCTGGATGAAGCTTTATTCGGGGTAAAAGGCGTGTTGAATTTCCAAGCGGTTATTTCATCCGACGGCGGTGCGGATTGCCTGGCGGTAAAGGTTCAGTTGGCGGGTTGGGCCGGAGAAGAAACGCCGGCGTTAATTTCCAAGGCTTTGTTTTCCATCCCCGTGATCGCTGAAAGTATCGGGCAAGGTTTCCTGACCCTGGCGCCGGTTGAAGTGGACAGGTCAAGTTTGCTCTGGAAACCGGCCAAGCGAATGATCCAAGATTTGCGCGTGACAAGGAGTGATAAACGATGAAAGAGTTTTATGCAAGCTGTGCCCGCCTGCTAAACGACGGCGCCGACGTGGTGCTGTCCACCATCATCAGCCTTAGCGGGTCTGCTCCCCGGACCGCCGGCACCAAAATGCTAATTAAAAAGGACGGCACCTTCGTGGGCACCATCGGGGGCGGACTGCTGGAAGCCCAGGTGCTGGAGTTTGCCCGGGAAGTGTTTTCCACCGGTCGTTCCGTGATCAAAGAGTTCGACCTCACCGGCGCCGACACCGACAGTATGGACATGATTTGCGGCGGGCGGATGAAGGTATATATTGAATTTTTGTCCGCCCGGACACGGGAAAATATTGATATATATGGAGCAATTAAAAAATTGATCCATTCCAGGCATAAAGCGTTGCTGGCAACCCGGCTGCCCGCCGGTGACGACGGCGGGCAGCCGCTCAAGTGCCTTTTCACTCCCGACGGCGGCCAAATAGGCTGCGCAATGCCCCCGGGCCGCCGGGAAAAGCTGCTGGAAAAAGCGGGCCGGACCAGATACCCGGTACAGGTGCAACTTGACGGAGAGCCGTTCCTGGTGGAGCCGGTCAGTTCTTTGAGCACGGTGTTTTTATTTGGCGCGGGCCATGTTTCACAGCAGGTGGCCATGCTAACCGCCATGGTCGGTTTTCACACCGTGGTCCTGGACGACCGGGAACAGTTCGCCAACCGGCGGCGTTTCCCCCGGGCCGACGAAATAATTGTATTGGACGGTTTTGCAGACTTCCTACGGCATTTGCCGATTTCTGACGACAGCTACCTGGTTATTGTCACCCGGGGCCATCAATACGACATGACGGTGCTGGAGCAGGCCATGCGTACCAGCGCCCGCTACATCGGCATGATCGGCAGCCGCAGGAAAATAGACGCCATTTACCGGACTCTCAGAGAGAAAGGCGTCACCGACCAACAACTGGCCAGGGTGCATTCGCCCATCGGCATTGCCATCAACGCCGAAACACCTGAAGAAATCGCCGTCAGCATCGTGGCCCAGCTGATCAAGGTAAGGGGCGAGTCGGTACATGTTTAACGGGATCGTGGCCTTAATCCCGGCAGCCGGCTATTCCTCCCGCATGGGTGATTTCAAGCCGCTGCTGAAGCTGGGCGCGTTTACGGCGGCGGAACGCGTCGTCAGGTGTTTTCGTCTGGCCGGTATCCGGGACGTCAGGGTGGTGACAGGCCACCGGGCGCCCGAAGTGGTCCAAGTCCTTAAACCCCGTCCCGTGCAGCGGAAAGGAAACACACCGCCAGCGGTGGGGACACAACTCCCGGCGGAGTGTTCTCAACTGCGAGTTTTTCCAGCAATTATTCACAACGCCGGGTATGCCCTGGGTATGTACTCCTCGGTGCAGGAAGGCGTTAAAAGCCTGGAACCGGGGGTGCGGGCCTTCTTTATGGCCCCGGTGGACACGCCGCTGGTGAGGCCGGACACGCTGCAGCGGATACTGGCCAGGTTTGCCGGCCGGGGTAAGCCGGGAATCATTTACCCTGTTTACCGGGGCCGGCGGGGACACCCCACCCTTATATCTACGCGATACGCGGAGCAAATATTGAGCCACACTCAACCCGGCGGGTTGCGCGAGTTCTTAAGCCGGCACGAAGGCGAGGCCGCGGAAGTGGAAGTTAACGACGAGGCCGTTTTGCTGGACATGGACACGCCGCAGGATTATCAAACCATTTTACAATACCTGGAGCATCAAGCCGTCCCTTCTCCCCGCGAATGCCGGCGCATTTTAAGCGCGGCGACCGACCAGGTGCGTGCTCACTGTCTGGCGGTAGCAAGGGTGGCCGCCACACTCGCCGACAGGTTGAACAAATGCGGAGCGGGGCTGGATAAAGACCTGGTGACGGCCGGCGCCATGCTGCACGACGTGGCCCGCGGCCGGCCGGACCATGCCGCGGCCGGAGCGCGGCTGGTGGAGAGACTCGGATACCGGCGGGTGGCGCGGGTCGTGGCTTCGCACATGAATATTACCGCTTGTGGGGCGGCTGCCCTTTCAGAAGCCGAACTGGTTTTTCTGGCGGACAAGCTGGTCAAAGGTTGCCAGGTAGTTTACCTGGCGGAGCGCTTCAACTCCACGCTGGAAAAACTCAGCAACAACCCCCGGGCCACTGAAGCGTTAAAAAACAGGTGGCAACAGGCCGAATTGATCAAGACAAAAGCGGAAAAAATACTGGGCCGCCCGCTCAAAACGGCGCTGCGATAAAAATTATCAAAACATAACGGAGGTAGAGTTGCATGCTTAAAATCCCGGTGGAAAAAGCGTTGGGAAGGGTCCTTTGCCATGACATAACCGAGATAATCCCCGGCAAATTCAAGGGGCGGGCCTTTAAAAAAGGACATGTGATAACCGAACAGGATATTCCCAGGCTGCTGCAAATCGGTAAAGAGCACCTGTACGTGTGGGAGAAAAAAGAAGGTTTCTTGCAT
>JAKSCU010000137.1 GCA_022360435.1 Bacillota bacterium | reverse complement strand
TCCTCTTAAGCAAATTATAGTAGCTGCTTCAGACGGACCAATAGCCGCAACAAGTGCAACAAAATATATTGAAGAAAAAGAAGCTACCGCAGCTTTAAATTAAACAACATCAAAATCAGGTAGTGGTCGAAATGTTCCATACTTTTTTTACATTTTAACAGGTGGGCACTATTTGATGATTACTTTTAATATATAATTATTAAGGAAAATTCTATATAACCAACTAGAAGGAACATTAATAAATTGGCAATAATCCCTCACAAAAACAACAAAAAATTTAAAGAATCTTCAAGAAAAAACCTTTCTGCCGGAAAAACACACAGTGATAAATCATTTGAAAATGACATAAGACCTAAAAAACTTGATGAATATATAGGTCAAAGTCAACTGAAAGAAACTTTAAAAATAAGTCTTGAGGCTGCAAAAAAAAGAAATGAACCGCTTGATCATCTGCTTCTTTACGGTCCTCCAGGTCTTGGAAAAACTACTATGGCAGGGATAATAGCACAAGAAATGGAAGTTGGCATAAAAATAACTTCTGCTCCTGCTATTGAACGACCAAGAGACTTGGTAGGGATACTAATGTCTCTAAAGACTAACGAAATATTATTTATAGACGAGATTCATAGGCTCGCAAAAATAGCGGAAGAAATTTTATATCCTGCAATGGAAGATTTTTCAATAGACAGGACAATAGGAAAAGGTCAAAGCGCAAAAACTTTAAGGGTCCCTGTCCCAAAGTTTACTCTTATTGGCGCAACAACAAAAGCAGGTTCATTATCAAGTCCTCTAAGAGATAGGTTTGGGTTAATACACAGACTTGAATTTTATACACCACAAGACTTATCTATTATAGTAAAGAGAACAGCCCGAATTATTAATACGGAAATAACAGAAGACGGCGCTTTTGCTATAGCTTCTAGGTCAAGAGGAACTCCAAGAATAGCAAACAGACTTCTTAAAAGAGTAAGAGACTATGCCCTTATAAAATCAGACGGAATCGTAATGGATAAAATTGCAAATGAAGCGTTGAATATGATTAAAATAGATTATCATGGCCTTGATAATACAGATAGAGAACTATTAAAATTG
>JAKSCU010000198.1 GCA_022360435.1 Bacillota bacterium | reverse complement strand
TATTTTCCGGGAAGCTATGCGCACAGGGTCCTTCGTGTTGGTGGACATGGAACATACCACGCTGAAAAATTTGACCATTGCCCTGTATAAAAGCTTGCTGGAAGAAGACGAGTTCAAATCATACCCGTATACCGGCATTGTTATCCAGGCTTACCTGAAGGACAGCGAGCACGACTTGTTGGACTTGATCCGGTGGGCCAAAGAAAAGGAGCAGCGTATTACCATCCGCCTGGTTAAAGGCGCTTACTGGGATGCCGAGGTTATCCTGGCCAAGCAGAAAAACTGGGCCATACCGGTATACACCAATAAATTTGAGACCGACGCCAATTATGAAAAACTATCGGATTTATTGCTGGAAAATCACCGGTATGTTTCTTACGCCTGCGCTTCGCACAATATCCGGTCCATCGCCTATGTCATGGAAAAGGCCAAGGACCTGAATGTTCCGGAAGAATACTTGGAATACCAGGTGCTTTACGGCATGGCCGAGCCGGTGCGCACCGCCCTGCGCAAGGCCGGGCTGAAATTGCGCCTGTACGCGCCCATCGGGGAAATGATCCCGGGCATGGCTTACCTGGTGCGCCGTCTGCTGGAGAATACCGCCAACGAGTCTTTTCTGCGGCTGAGCTTCGCCGAAGGCGCTTCCAGGGAACACCTGCTGCGCAACCCGCTGGAATTGCTTGCCGAGAACCCCGCGCCCGAGCCGCCGGCATTTAACGCTCCGGAATATGGAGACAAGGGGGCTTTTCGCAACGAGCCCATTTACGATTGGACCATTGGGGAAACCAGGCGGGAGTTTGACCGCGCCCGGCGGGAAACGCGCGCCCAATTGGGTGCAAAAATTCCACTATATATCGGTGGCCGGGAAGTGGTCACCGGCCGGGAAATTGTGTCCACCAACCCCAATAAACCAACCGAGGTAATCGGTTCGGTGGCGTCCGCCGGGCAAGCCGAGGCCGAAAAAGCCATTGCCGCCGCCCGGTCGGCCTTTCCCGCGTGGCGGGATACCGATCCCCGGGAAAGGGCCGCATATCTCTTCCGGGCGGCGGAGGCGGCCCGGAAGCGCCGGGCGGAACTGGCCGCCCTCCAGGTGTTGGAGGTGGGCAAAAACTGGAGCGAGGCCGACGGTGATGTGACCGAGGCCATCGATTTCCTGGAGTATTACGGTCGGGAGATGATTCGCCTTGCGCCCCTCCGCCGGATGGGCAGGGCCCCCGGCGAACTGAGCCAAATGTTTTACGAGCCTCGGGGAGTGGGCGCGGTGATTGCCCCCTGGAACTTCCCCTTCGCCATATCCGTGGGCATGACTTCGGCCGCCATTGTGACCGGCAATACCGTGGTGTATAAACCTGCTTCCCAGTCTCCTTTGGTGGGAGCCGAGGTATACAAAATTTTTGCCGAAGCGGGTTTGCCCGCCGGGGTGCTTAATTTCCTGCCCGGCCCCGGCGGTGAAATGGGCGACTTCGTGGTGACCCATCCCGACACCGCTTTTGTAACCTTTACCGGTTCCATGGAAGTGGGTCTGCGCATCATCGAAATGGCCGCCAAGACCCCCGAGGGCGCCATGGGCGTAAAGAACGTGGTGGCGGAAATGGGTGGTAAAAACGCCATTATTATTGATTCCGACGCCGACATAGACGAGGCGGTGGTGCACACCATATATTCGGCTTTCGGTTTCCAGGGGCAAAAATGTTCGGCCTGTTCCAGGGTCATCGTGCTGGAGGAGAACTACGACAAATTTGTCAACCGGCTGGTGGAGGCCGCCCGGAGCATCAACATTTGCCCTTCGGAGCGGCCCGAATGCTACATGGGCGCGGTCATCGACGCCGCCGCCAGGAAAAACATCATGTCCTACGTCGAGTTGGGTAAAAAGGAAGGCCGTTTGCTGTTGTCCAGGGAAATGCCCGAAATGGAAGGTCATTACGTGCCGCTGACCATATTCGACCAGATTAAACCCGACAGCCGGCTGGCCCGGGAGGAAATATTCGGACCGGTGCTCAGTGTAATCAAGGTGCAGAATATTGACGAGGCGCTGCGGGTGGCCAACGGTACCCGGTTTGCTTTGACCGGCGGCATTTTCTCCCGGAGCCCCGAAAATATTGAGCGGGCCAGACGGGAGTTCCGGGTGGGCAACCTGTACGTCAACCGGGGCTGCACCGGGGCCATAGTGGAAAGGCACCCCTTCGGCGGGTTCAAGCTGTCCGGCATCGGCTCCAAGGCCGGTGGACCCGATTACCTGCTCCAGTTCATGGTGCCCCGTGTATGGGTGGAAAACACCCTAAGGCGGGGATTTGCTCCGGCAGAAGAAGGCGACGAGTAAATAACCGCTATAAAAAGAATCTAATCCGTTTAATTTTGTGTTATGATCAATTAACCCGGAGATTTGTGTTTTTAAAATGCAGTTAAACACATAGCGAAATAAGTTGTCGGACCGGGCACTTTTATTGCCCGGTCCGGCACATTTATTGGGCAGTGGATTTAGAAGTATGCTTTGACCCCAGGGCAAAATATAAAAAAAACGCAAGTGTATGGACACTTGCATTGCTAATATATGGGAAAATATTTCATTATAAGTAGTATGGGTCAAAGAAAGGTTTTAATATAAATATTCCATTTTGGAATAAAATACAGCATAATAAAGTAGTGGTTCACCCTTATCGGGAGATAAACTGGGGATAAGAAAGTAGGGCTGTTACTCTGTAATTTTTGTTGGAAGATGAATTATGAAAGATTTTACTTTTGAAAGAGGAATTGTACATGGGAGATAATATAAATATTAAAAACATACCAAGTCAAGCTCTTCAACTGCTGGAAGTGGTCGAAGAACTATTTGAAAACCGGTTGATAGGTGTTTATCTATATGGTTCAGCGATACTTGGGGGCCTGCACACTGACAGTGATGTGGACATTTTAATTATTATTAACGGGCATATGTCGGAAGCATTGAGAAGTGAGCTAACAATGCGGTTGTTAATTATATCAGGGGAAATTGGATGCAGTGACAAAAGGCCGCTCGAAGTAACTATAGTTAATTTGAAAGATGTTACCCCGTGGTGTTTTTCTCCCAAATATGAGTATATGTATGGAGAATGGCTACGAGAACAAATTGAGGCCGGGGATATTCCCCAAGCAAAGTATGACCCCGATGCGGTACTTCTGTTGTGGCAGGCAAGAAGTTATAGCTTATCTTTGAAAGGGCCGGAAGCGAGAAAAGTAATAGAACCTATACCAATGAAAGATATACAAAAAGCAATTAGAGGTTCTTTGCCAAGCTTGGTTGCCGGTGTCAAAGGTGATGAACGAAATGTGCTTTTGACACTGGCCAGAATGTGGTTTACAATCTCCACAGGTAAAATTTGTTCAAAAGATGCCGCTGCGGAGTGGGCAATTTCCAGACTGCCCCAAAAATTTGCCATGTTACTTGAAACAGCCCGTAAAGCATATTTAGGGGAATGTAAGGATTGCTGGAATAATTTAGATGCAGAGATAGCTGCGCTTGTGACATTTATGAAGCAGTCCATTGAAAAATTGCTTGACAGAGTAAAAGGTTATGATTTGTCACATTGAAATAAAAAAACCGTCGTTGCGGCGACCGAATATTTGTGTGCAAAACAAGAATGAGTTTGTAGAAAAGATTGTCGTTCACCACGCGCAGGGTTTTGGGAAGAACGGAACGCAAAAACTTGAAATTCATTATAATTTTATTGGCGTTCTTGAAATGCCTGAATTTTCGGGACTGCCAGTCAGTAGAACAGTAGATACAAGGCAGGGCGTGGCAGTGGAATACATCGCAGCAATGCCGGATTATGAGAGTAGGAGCAATCTCTCGATTGCTCCTACTCTCATAATGTTCAGTATCCTTATGAACATTCAACATGGTCGGGATGACAGGATTTGAACCTGCGGCCTCACGGTCCCGAACCGTGCGCTCTACCAAACTGAGCCACATCCCGATACGCCAAGCATATTATCCTATAATAATTCTTTAATGTCAAGAGTAATTGAAAGCAATAAATTCTTAATATTTAAATAAATACCATATAGCTCCTAATCCGATTAAGCACAGAATTTTTATATCGCTGGATTTTGCGACCAAGGGGTTCAGCTAATATACGTTTCAGCTTCTTTATGCTGTTATATGGGCTGCAAATATTGTCCGCTAGGAGGGCAATTTTTATTGACGGCGGTTACCTGATAGCCATCGTGTCAAATTGACTGATTACTAAGAATTGGACGCTCCATACATCTGGTCGGGGGCCAGCATCTCCGGGAAACGCTCGCGTAAGGCGAGTCGGGCGGTGTAGCACAAATGGCAAGCATCGGCGTGAGGCAGCGCGTAGCGTTCCACCAGCTCGACCGGGCCGTGGTTTAGCAGGGGTCCGAAAATTGGATGGTCATTGGGCTTATAGTTGGCGCAGATTTCCTTTAAAGGACGGCGGAACAGGTTGCCGATGGAGATGCCCTGTCAGATGTGTAGGTATCCCAGCGGGTCCAGGTGAATCCGGCCGGGCTTGTGCAGGTCTTCGTGAGGGCATTCGCCGAATTCGGTCCAGGTCCGCCAGACAGCCTGCTTGGCGAGCTTTTCAGCCGCCCGTCCCCGGTACATGATCCCTCTCTCGTTTGTAGTGTGCCACTCTGCCAGGGGCTGCCCCAAGCGAAACAGTGATCGCACTCCAAGGTGCACTGGTAGGTCAAAAGGATGTGCAATTCGGTGGGTCTCATGGTATTCTCCTTTATTTAGTAAAGTAGCATCTGCCGAATGGACATATGCGCACTATTCAGAGACACATTTACAACGCCACCTTTAATAGCACATTTTTATAATAGCATTTATTATGAACAATGGCAATAAACCTTGGGCCGGTGTCAATTGGCCGTCGCAGGGGTTTTTTGACACTCGCCGGCTGCGCAACCGCATAATAATTAGCTTGTTTTTGTATAAACTATGCTTTATTACAGCAAAAAACGGAGGTGCGGTATGAGTACCCTCAGCCCATTCACCTTTTCCGCCCCCATTCAGGGGGTCCAGGTTAAACCGCTGACCCAGGACGGACAGCAGATTGTTATTCGTTACAATGGTTTGCTCAAGAATCAAGGCGCCAGCCAGGTGTGGCTGCATGGTGGTTTCGGTGAGAGCAATGCATGGGAGGAAACCAAAGACTATCTCATGGAACGCACCGGGGAAGGATGGGAGCAGACCATTGATTTAAAAGACAAACAGCTGAATTTTTGTTTCCGGGACGATGCCCGAAACTGGGACAATAACAGCGGAGTTAACTGGACTTACCGGATTACCTGATGCCCGAATATCAACCACCAGGATGGGATGTGACACTACCTTGCCCAACTTCATCGGGGCGTGATGCCGCTGCACATCACGCCCGTCTTTTATACTCTTAGTAAAGTATGCCTCGGCCATATTAATGGCGGATTTAAGGACAAGGCAGTATTAAAAAGCGCGCGCAGAGGGAACTTAATCAGTGCGCTTTTTTTACACTTTAAGGAAAGTATATCCGGCCATATCTATGGCCGGAGGTAAGGAGTAAAGTATTAAAAAGCGCACACAGAGGGAACCGAATGAGCGCGCTTTTTTTATCCCCCGGCACATGAAACAACCCTTCGGCGGCTACCGTTGGCTACCGGTTCATGAGGTATAATACCAGGGCGGTGATAACCATCACCAGCATGATCACGGTGCTCATGCCGCCGAAGTTGACCAGCGCCTTTAACTTGACGCCTTCTTTTTCGGAACGTTCCCGCAGCCGGTTGTACACGGGCAGGCGGCCCACAATGCCCATGACCAGGGTGTCCGACAGGTCGGGCTCCCCGCCCCGTTCCAGCAAGCTTTGCACCACGGCTTCCAGCCACTCTTCACGGTTGGGGGAATCCAGGCTGTTATAACGAAGCTGTAAAAAGTTTCGGAAATCCTTTTCCCGTCTCTTCAGGTGGCCAAAATACAACCGCCGGTCTTTCTTTTTAAGCTGGCGCGTCATTTTGGCCAGCAATGCGGTTTCCTTTTGATCCAATTCAAATTCATTTTTTAAAAGCTCAATAAATATAGTTGCCAACCGGGTCACCTCAAAATAATTTGTCAATGATTTGTTATATCATGGAATGACAATAATATATTATGACAAAGAGCATTTATAAATATATAATATTATAAGGTAATTGTATCTTCAACAGATAAGATGTATCATTACGGACAAAAGATGGACAAGGCAAAAAAGGAAGCGGGGGATATTACTTGGAAGTATTCGCCCTGGTGGGGCCGAGCGGAACGGGTAAAAGCCACCGGGCCGCTTTGTTGGCCCACCGGACCGGTGCTGAAATAATTATAGATGACGGATTGGTTATCAAGGGGAATCAGATTATAACCGGTATCTCGGCTAAAAAACAACCAACCCGGATTGGGGCCATCAAGACAGCTTTGTTCACCCGGGAAGACCAAAGAGAGGCGGCCCGGGAAGCCATTGCGAAAATGGCGCTGAAAAAGGTGTTAATACTGGGCACTTCCAAGAAAATGACGGATAAAATTGCCCGGGCGCTAGGTCTGCCGGGAGTGTCAAGTTATATCAATATAGACCAAATCGCCAGTTCCAAGGAGATTAGAAAGGCCCGATTTATGCGCAGTCAACACAGTAAGCACGTGATTCCGGCGCCAACGGTGGAGGTAAAAAAGAGTTTTCCCGAAACTATTATTGACCCGCTGCAAGTTTTCATGCGCCGGAAGGGGCATCGGGGGCACAAGGGGTGGCTGGAGCAGTCGGTGGTAAGGCCCACTTTCACCATGTACGGAAAGCTGGCCATTGCTCCGGGGGCGTTAAAAAGCGTGGTTACTATTGCCGCCGGCATGGTTCCGGGGGTGGCCGGCGTAAAGCGGGCCGGTATACACCGAAACGATTACGAAGTCGACGTCGAAATTGACATACTGGCCGGGGCGAAAATGAACTTGAAGGAGATTAGCCGGGGAGTTCAGGGGTTTGTCAAGGATCAGTTGGAGAATATGACCGGCTTGACGGTTAAAAACGTCAATGTAACCGTGGTGGGCATCCAGGTGGAAGAAGTTGTGTGAGCAGGGGGCTTGGTGCCTCCCACTCACGTTTTGGCGGCAAAAACGTGCCGCCCGATGCGGGTAACCACGGGCAAAGTTGTAATCCACCGGTCGGTGCTGATGGCGGGGTTGTAAAAGAACAGCGCGCCGCCTGTGGGATCGTGTCCCTCCAACGCTTTTATGGCGGCCTCGATGGCGGTTTGATTTGGCTCCAGATTGATGGTGCCGTTGGCAACCGGAGTAAACTGAAAGGTTTGCCGGTTGCGCTGCATAATTACTTCCCGGACGGTATTGGGGAAAAAGGTGCTGTTGACGCGGTTGATTATTACCGCCCCCACCGCCACTTGACCGGTGAAACTTTCTCCCCGCGCTTCGGCGAATATCGCCCGGGCCAACAACATCAGGTCTTCCCTGCTGATGCCGCCCCGGGACGGGTGTATCCTGCCCAATTGGTCTTGGGGCGGGATTACCAGGTGCCGGCCCGGATGAATTACCGTCGTTTCCAAACCGTTGGCGCGTATAAGCAGCTTTAAACTGGTGTTGAAAAATGCGGCAATTTCCCAGAGAGTATCCCCGGGCTGCACAGTGTAGACTATTGTTTGATGATTATTTTTTTTGGAGACTTCTTTTTCCGTTCCGGCCGTCGCGCCGGGTATGCCAAGGCCCGCAAGCAAAATTGCCAGCAGTAACATACCGGCTAACCTGGAAAAATAAGCGCTCATTTTTTCCTCCTTTCCGCGCAATTTTTAATATGGCCGGTAACGGTCCTCCATATGCTGCTAATTTCATCCAAAATTAGAGCATTATTTCATGTACAGCAAAGCATTTGCGGCGGCGGCGGCAATGGCGCTGCCGCCCCGGGTGCCGGGCAATGTGATGTAGGGCACCCGGTTCATGCTTGCCAGCAGATCCTTGGATTCCCGCGCCCCCACGAATCCCACCGGGGTCCCGATTACCAGGGTCGGCCTGGCGGCGCCGGCCTCGATTAATTCGCAGAGGGCGAACAGCGCCGTGGGCGCGTTACCGATTACCACTATATCGCCCTCCAGGGGACCGGCGTTTAGCATCACCAGCCTGGCCCGGGTTTCTCCTGTGCGCCGGGCTTCCTCCACAACTTCCTGGTCTGCGATGCGGCAGGTGGCGCCAACCCCCAGGGCGGCCATTTTCTTTTTATTCAGCCCGGCCAGCACCATGTTTACGTCGGTGAAGATGGTGCAGCCCCCGCCCAGGGCGGCCAAACCTGCTGCCACCGCCCGGGGGTGGATTTTTACCAGTGGCGCGATGTCGAAATCGCCGGTGGTATGTACAATCCTTTTTATGATGTTCCGTTCCCCGTCCGGCAGGCCGGCCAGAAACGGGATGTTTTTTTCAATGATGGCCATGCTTTCTTGTTCGATGCTGCCGGGATTAATCTCATATTCCATTACTCGGCACCTCCTTGACCCGGTCTGTGGTGTTGCGCGAGGCATTTATGCGGGCCAGTAACTGTTCAATGCTGTCCACCGCGTCTTGGGGCGCCGGGGGTCGGGTGACCACCACCGCCGGCAGGGACAGTTCCAGGGCGGCCCGGATTTTGGCGTCGAAACCGCCGGTCAAACCGCTTTCCTTGGTTACCAAAACATCGGCTTTAAAGTGGCTCAGGAGTTCTTTGTTTAGTTCGGCGGAAAAAGGTCCTTGCATGGCTATTATGTCCCCCGGGGACAGGCCCAGCTCCAGGCAGCGGCGCAACCCGTCGGCGTCGGGCAGTATTCTTGCCGCCACTTTTTTTCCCGTCTGGCGGGCGGCAGCCGTGAATATGGCCAGGGTCTTGGCGCCGGTGGCCAGAAAAATCACCTGTCGGGCCAAGTTTACGGCGGCGGCGGCGGCTTCGGGGTATCCCGGCACCGGGTGGATTAGGGGGTTATCCGGTATTTTGGCCGGCGGTCTTTGCCATCTCAAGTATATGGTTCCGGTGGCGGCGCAGGCGTGCCGGGCGTTGGCGGTGACCTGTTCCGCGAAGGGATGGGTGGCGTCCACCACCAGCGGTATGCGTCGCGCGGTGATCAGTTGCGCCATTTCCCCGGCATCGAACCGGCCCGTGATGATTTCAGCGGCGCCGCAGCTTTCCAGCAGCCGGCTTCCGTAGGCGGTGGCGGCGCAGGCGATAATCCGGTGTCCGGCCAGGCTTAAACCTGCGACAACTTCCCGCCCTTCGGCGGTGCCGGCCAGCACCAGTATCATATCCGGTACCCCCGGGGAGTAATGATGAAGTCGCCGGCCCTGCGGGTGGAACTGTTGCCCACTATAACCGTGCTCAGCATGTCTATGGAATGTTCGGTCATGCAGTCCAGGGTGGTGATGATGACGCTCTCTTTTTCCCGGGCCGTGTTTTTAACAATGCCCACCGGGGTTTGGGGCTGTCTGTGCAGCAGGAGGATTTCCCGCGCTTTTTCTATTTGCCGGGTTCTTTTTTTACTGGCCGGGTTATACAATACCACCACGAAGTCCGACCGGGCGGCGGCCTCAAGCCTGGCTTCAATGGTTTCCCACGGCGTCAGCAGGTCGCTGAGACTGATGACCGCGAAGTCGTGCATTAGCGGGGCGCCCAGCTTGGCGGCCGACGCCGTGGCCGAAGTTATACCCGGTACCACTTCCACCGGGAGCTTGCCCAGCAGCCCACTGCTCTCCATAATTTCCAGCACCAGGCCGGCCATCCCGTAAACACCGGGGTCGCCGCTGCTGACAACCGCCACCCGGCGGCCGGAGGCGGCAGCCTCAACTGCCTGTTGGCAGCGCTCTTTCTCCTTGGTCATGCCGGTGCTGATAACTTCCCGGTCTCCGATGAGGTCTTTAATCAGGTTGATGTAGGTGGTATAGCCCACTATAACTTGGGCCGATGCCAGCGCGTCCCTGGCCCGGTCGCTGAGATGCTCAACCGCGCCGGGACCTGTACCCACAACGGCTATCCATCCCGGGCCACCGCCACGGTGATCCCCCCGAACTTTTGCTTCGGTAATATCAGTTCACCCCTTACGGAAGCCAGCAGCGCGGCAGGTTCGCATACCGCCGGGGCTCCCACTTTTTCTTGTACGAAATGGGAACGCGCCAGTTGGTGGCCCGCCCTCTCCATAAACGCATTTATGCCGGCCGGCGAAAAAGTCGCCAGGGGCAGGCCCAGCCGGATTGCCGCCCCTTTGAGGCCGGGTTCGTCCGCCTTGCATTCGATGGTGGCCAGGATCCGCAGGCTGAGCATGGAAAGACGTCCATGTTCCAGTGCCGAGCGAAGGGCTGTCAGTATGGATGACTCGGACATGCCGGCCCGGCATCCCACCCCCGCCACCAGGTTGCGGGGACGTAAAAAAACGGTATTGTCGTTCGACTCTTCGAGCAAACGGTTGGTGACAACCACGTTGTAATCGGCTTCGTTGCGCCAGTCGGGATAATCAGCCACGGGTTTGAATTGAACCCCGGATGGTAGTAATTTGGGCAGCATTGAACCCGAGGCGTAAAAGCCGACTGATTTTCCGTCCACTAGGGCGCCGTTAATTACTCGGGCCGCTGCCGGCGGGTCCATGACCAGGTTATAGATCCGGGCCAATTCGTCCACCGCCGGCAGTCCGTGCAGGTCGGTGGCGGTGGTAATCACGGGGCGGGCGCCGGTCAGGGCGGCGATACGCCGGGCCAGAGCGTTGGCGCCGCCCTGGTGGCCGGACAGCGCACTAATTACATGTTGGCCGGTTTCGTCCATTACCACCACCGCAGGGTCGGCGGACTTGTCTCGGATATGGGGGGCAATCATCCTGACCACGATGCCCAGGGCCATGATAAAAACAATTCGGCGGCAGGCAAGGAAAGCGGTTTCCACCGCCGGGGCCAGGGAATCAAATGTTTCTACTCCCCCACCGGCAATAAACCTTTTAGCCGGAGCGTATATCCGCACCCGGTCCCCGTCCGCTTCAAGCTTGTTTTTCACCCGGACCGCCAGCTGGTATCCGCCGGGGGTAAGGCAAAAAACCGCGGTATTCAATTGGCGTCACCGCGGAATCCGTGGGTGAAACCCGGGTCGTACAGGCACGAGGGTCGGTATCCGGCTTTCAAGGCATCGCCCACGATAATCATGGCGGCGCGCCGGATGCCGGCTTCATGTACCTTGCCGGCAATGTCGGCCAGGGTGCCGGTGATTACCCGTTCATCGGGCCAGGAGGCTTTTTCCACCACGGCCGCCGGAGTTTCGGCGGGATAACCGCCGTCGGTCAACGCGCCGGTCAGCTTGTCCAGCATGTGTACGCTCAGGAAAATGCACATGGTGGCCCGGTGGGACGCCAGGGAGGCAATGGACTCCCGTTCGGGCATCGGGGTGCGCCCCTCCATCCTGGTCAGGATGACGGTTTGGGTTATCCCCGGCAGGGTGAGTTCGTGCGGAATTGCCGCGGCGGCGGCCAGGAAAGAACTGACGCCCGGGATAACGGTGTACGGCACCGACAGCCGGTCCAGAATGTCCATTTGTTCCTGGATGGCGCCGTAAAGCGAGGGGTCGCCGGTGTGCAACCTGACTACTTCTTTCCCGGCCCGGTGTGCCTCGGTCATTGTATCGGTTATTTCCTCCAGGGTCATGCCGGCGCTGTTGTAAATGACGGTTCCGGGTGCGCACATGTCCAGCAGTTCTTTGTTCACCAGGGACCCGGCGTATACCACCACTTGGACCCGGGACAGGATCCTGGCGCCTTTTACCGTAATCAGTTCCGGGTCGCCCGGCCCGGCGCCCACGAAATAAATCATTGCATATCCCTCCAGGTGCTAGCCGTTGTTTTTTATATTTTGGGAAAGATACCTTGCCTTTTTTTATACTTTCAGGAAAGTATACTTTGCCATATATGGCAAGGGCAAAGGGAAAAGTATTAAAAAGCGCACCCAGAGGGAATTAAATGAGTGCGCTTTTTATTCCCTTTCCCGGACCAGGGTGATGATACAAACCGGGTTCAACGCCCGCCACATGTGTGCCTTGCCGGCGGGCACGGCCCGGGATACCTGCAACTGGACGAGCTCGCAGCGCCAGCCCGGGCGCGGAGCCGCCAGGCCGGCGGCGGTTTCCAGGGTTGCGGCGTTGGCCACAATCCGACCGTCATACCGCAGCCTGTGCATGACCTGTTCCAGTATCTCCGCCAGGCGGCCGCCGCTGCCTCCGATAAACACCCGGTGCGGCGCCGGCAAATCCGTTAAAGCCGCGGGAGCTTCCCCGGCCACGGGCACAATGTTATCAAGCCCGAACTTGCGCAGGTTGTTTTGGATTAACGCAATTCCCCGGGGGTCTTTCTCCACGGCGAAAACCGTGCCGTCGGCAATCAGGCGGGCCGCCTCCACCGACAGGGAACCGGTGCCCGCTCCGACGTCCCAGATAATTTGACCCGGAGCCGGCCTGGCCTTGGCCAGGGTAACCGTCCTGACTTCTTCCTTGGTCATGGGTATTTGCCCCCGGATAAACAATTGGTCCGGTATGCCCGGGGTGGAGTAGGGCCAGAGATTATTCTTCATTGATAATCACCATCACACAGTTGCTCGAGGGGCAGCTTTCCCCGGCGGCCAACTGTCGCAGGGTGGTGGCGACAAGTGTTTCCTCCGGGTAGGACAGGTTGCAGGCTACGAAAACCAAACGGTGGCCGATACCGGCCTGCAAAAGTATCCTGGCCAGTTCCGGAGGGTTGTGGCGCGGGTCGGTCAGGGTGATGACCTTGGGGCGGTTTAGCACCGCTTCGGCCAGTTCGGCGCAACTGCGCCCGTGGCAGCTGATCAGGCAGGCGTCTTCCCAGGTGATGCCCAGCCTGGCGCAGGCCAACTGGATGGAGGACACACCCGGTATTACTTCGGGCTCCAGGTCGGGCAGGCGCCGCCGCAGGGTGGAAAGGATACCATAAAAACCCGGGTCGCCGGAAGCCAGCACCACAACATGTTCACCGGCTGCGACTCTGTTCCTGATGGTGTCCAGCAATGGCTCCAAATCAACGGTTATGGGTATTTTCTCCACCGGCAGGTGATGGTACATTTCCAGGTGCCTGCGCCCGCCCACCAACACACCGGCTTTCCCGACGGCCTTTTGGGCGGCTCCGGTGACGTAATCCTCGCTGCCGGGACCCATGCCCACCACTGTTATGCCCGCCATCCCAGCTCACTTCCAATCGCCCGGGCCTGTTGATCGGCGGCCAGCAGCTTTCCCGTCATGGAAAGCAGGGCCGTGCCCACAATCAGCTTGCCCCCAACGTATTCCGTAGCTCTGACGCTGGCCCGCCGGGCCGCCAGTTGCAGCACTTCCGGCAGTTCTTTCTCTCGCAGTATTTCCACCATGGCCTCGGTGGTATTGCAGGCCAGCAGGGATTGTACCGTTTCCCGGTCGGCCCCCCGTGACGCGGCCAATGCCGCCATTGTTTCGCCCCTAGCGTCGGCCACCCGGCTGTGGGTGTGGAAAATACCCGCCGCCACTTTCACCAGTTTGCCGTGGTGGCCCCAAAGAAGCACCTTTTTAATTCCTTTGGCGGCACATGCTTGGAGCATGAAACCCACGAAATTGCTCATTTCCACCACCGCTTTTTCCGGCAGGCCGTACTCCAGCGCCCAGCGATAGCCCAGGCGTCCCGGGGTCAATAGCACCGATTGATAACCGGCGGCCAGGGACAAATCGATAAGTGGCGCTAGTGAATCTTTAAAAGCGTCCTCGGACATGGGTCGGACGATGCCGGTGGTGCCCAGGATGGATATGCCCCCCACTATGCCCATGCGGGGGTTCAGGGTGCGCCCGGCCGCCTTTTCCCCGCCGGGTACGCTGATAGTCACCATGCACCCGGTATTGCCGGGCAGCACCTCGGACACGGCGGTTTTAATCATCCATTCCGGCACCGGGTTGATGGCCGGGCTGCCCACCGGTATTTGCAGCCCCGGCCTGGTTACGGTGCCCACCCCTTCCCCGCCCCGCACCGTGACGGTGGATTGGTCGTCGGCGGTAACCGAAGCGATTATTTCCAGGTCATGGGTGACGTCGGGGTCGTCGCCGCCGTCTTTAACCACTGCCGCCCCCTTGCCGTCGGGCAATTCGAGGTAACGGGCAATGGGAACCTTCAGGCGCTTCCCGTCGGGGTTGTTAACCGTCACCTCCGAGGGGCGCCGGTTGGCAAACAGGGCCAGGGCCGCCGCTTTGGCGGCGGCCGCCGCCGAAGCCCCGGTGGTGATACCGGTACGCAAACGTTTGCTTTGGGGCATGGCATTCTCCTTGACAACAAACCCGTTCCGGTGACGAAAGCGGGCCGGTTATAAGTAGGGCCTTACTGCCTGGCCTTCTGCATGCGAATATCCACATCCACCAGCAGCCGGTAAGGGCGACACATTTGGAGTATGCGCGACGTGGTTCGCTCACCCAGATGCTCCTCCAGGTCCTCCAGGTTGATATTGCTGGTGATAACCGTAGGCAGCAAATAGTTTAACCGGTAATTGATGATGGAAAAAATTTTATTCCTGGTCCAGTCGGTGTAATTATGGGCGCCCAGGTCGTCAAGAATCAAGAGGGGCACTTCCCGGGCGGTATCAAGCAGTTGGGATTCGGTGACCGCTTTCGACTTGTTGGTGTCGTAAGTGGCCTTGATCTGATCCAACAGGTCCGGCACCACCGCAAAGAGCAGCGCTTTATTCCGGGCCAGAAGGTTGTTGGCGATGCAGCAGGCCAGGAAAGTTTTGCCGCTGCCCACGGGGCCCGTAAGCAAAAGGCCGGTGGTGTGCGGGTCTTCCAGGTACCTTTGCACAAAATTTTTGGCGGCCTGCAAGGTGGTGGAGGCCGACTCCCGGTAGACGGTTTTTTTAACCGAATCAATCTTGCTGTTGGAATAATAGCTTATGGCAAAATCGGTAAATTTATATTTACTTAACTCGGGTGGTATTTGTGAGACCTTGATTCTATTGCGCACTGCGCGCTGTTTGACGCAGGGACAGGGTTCGGCGACATTGTCGCGGATTACCAGCCCGCGGCCGGCGCAGAGGTTGCATTGAGCGGACAAACGGGACAACCCCTTTTGTTAGTTTTTAAAATTAAATTTCCGTGTATCTGGCGCGGGTTAGCTTCTGTATAAAGACTGAAACATACTCTTTTTGTTTTCCTGGCCCCGGGAACTTTTTTTGGCGCCGCTTCGCTTGTCCTTGAACCGGCGGTCATACTCCGCCACCTCTCCGGGACTCTGCAAGTTGTTTTTTTCCCACTCCAGCAGGATGCTGTCAATGTATTTAAAATTGTGTTTGCCCATCAATACTGCTTTGCGCAGGGCTTCCAGAACCATATGCGGGTTGAGCTTGCCGGACCAGAGGTTGATTTGCTCCACCTCCATGGGCGAAAGGGGACGCCCGAATTCCTTTTCAAAACTGTTGTACAGATTAACCGCGGCGTTATTTTCCTTCTCCAGCATTTTTCTTATTCTTTCATGTTCCTTTACCCTGGCACAGGCCCACACTTCGGACAATTTTTCAAATAAGGGCTCGAAATCGTAACCCTTGAGCACCAATCTTCGCTCGGCGTCAAAAAAATCTGTAATTATAATCAATTGCTTGTTGATCAGGTTTTCCAGGTCGCCGGCCACCTGTTCTTCGCTTCCCGACAGCATGGCCATAAGTAGCGGCGTGGTGGGAAAATAATTTTTTTCCTCGGTACGAAATCTGAATAACTGGATAATCAGCATCATTTCAGAGTCGGTTATACCCAGTTGTTTGTACAGTTTTAACAATAAATTGGGAATGGAGGTAAAGCCTTGGGCAAAGAGGTCTGTTCCAAAGGCGGCGGTGATATTCCCTTTTTTATATTTCTTGACTGTTCTGGCTTGCCCGGTTGTTTCCATTCCGAATCTCTCCTTATCATCGGTGGCATTCTCTTCCGCTAATTTTATGGTAAGGCGGCGGGTTTGTCCACCCCGGTATAGCCGTCGGGCTTGCGACGGGTAAAAGTGGTGGCCGAGAGGGAAAAGCCGCTTAACAGGCGCCGGGCGACGTCAATTCCCTGGCCGGTTTCGGCCAGGGAATGGGCGTCGGACCCGGTGGTAAAAATGGTAATTCCGCTTTGCACCGCGGTTTTCATGATATCCGGCGAGGGATGCAGATCCCCCAGGCCCCGGCGCAGGCCGGAAGTGTTAATTTCCAGGCCCATTCCGCGTTGAGCCATGTCGCGAAAAATTTTTTCCACGTGTCCCCGGTGCAAGTCATCGGTGGCCGGGCCGAGGAAAGCTCTTCCGTATCTCCTATACAGGTCGACATGGGCGATACAGTCGAACAGCCCGGTCCGCACCGCCTGTCCCAGCCGGGTAAAATAATCCGCCGCCACCGCTGCGGCGTTCCGGCGGGAAAAATACCCGGCGCATTCCCTCTTTGAGGAGATGGCCACGTGCTCCAGGCAATGGATGGAGCCCAGCACAAAGTCAAAGGGGTATGCGTCCAGCAACCGCTCTATTATTCTCTCCCGGCCCGGTTCATAACCCACTTCGAGTCCTGCTTTGACCGCCAGGTGCGGGGCGTGGCTGTCCCGGGCCCGGTGCAGGTCCCTGAAGTACAGGTCCAGCCAGCGCGGGTCGTCCATGCGCCGTACCTGGCCGCCGCAGCGTACGAACCAGTCCAGGTTCCTGCGCGCCGGGTCCACTTCCAGGTGGGTGGTAAAGCATATTTCAATCAGTTTCAGGTCCACCGCCCGGCGGCAGTATGATTCAATGCTCACCGGCTGGGCGTCTATGGAGTAACCGGGGTGAATGTGATAGTCCACCGGGCCGCGAAGCTCAGACAATTTGAGCCCCCAGCACTGTTTCCATTTGTTGCAGGGCCCACCGGTGGGCCTGCTCGTCAAAGCCGGCCACGGCGTCCCGGTGTACGGTCACCCGGTAATCCCGGTTGCACAATTCCTCCACCGTGTAAAGCACGCAAATATTGGTGCAAACACCTACAACATGCACCTCTTGGGGTGCAAATCGACGCAGCAAATCTTCCAGGCCGGTGTTAAAAAAACCGCTATACCTGTTTTTGGCCACTTTGACCACTCCGGCGCCGGCTGCGCTAAAGGGCGCCAGTTCGCTGATGATCTCGGCGCCCGGCGTGCCTTTGACGCAGTGGGCCGGAAAACGGTTAAATTCCATATCGTCGGGTTCGTGGGCATCCATGATAAAAACAATGGGTTCGCTGCGGGACCTGAATTCCCGCACCAGCCCGGCCACTTGGCTTACTATGTTTGCGGCCGCCGGGCCGCAGTAAAGGGCGCCGTCTTCCCTGATAAAGTCGTTCAGCATGTCCACCACCAAAAGCATTTTACCCGGCATGTGACAGCACCTCCGACAAAATTTTTAAGATTTACCGCCATGGTTTTTTCCGTCCTTATTATTTACGTCGGCAACCCTGACAATCCTGCCTGTTAAAGCCGGCCTCAATTAATTATTTGCGCCCGGCACATAAATGAGGTGGATTGACTTAATTAAGACAACCTTTTGGGCATACCAAAAGTCCCCCTGTTTTATTATGAACCGGGGGACTTTTAGCGAAGCCCCGGGGGTGGCTTGAGGGTTCCCCGAAGCGATGCGGCATTAATTGGCCTTGTCGAACAGGCCGTCAACGGCCCGGTCCATTTGACTGTCACTGTATCCCTGCAGGGTGATGGCTTTGTTGGGACACTCACCGGCGCAAGTGCCGCAACCCTGGCAGATAACGGGCTCTATTTCGGCTTTGGTGTTTTTAATCACCGGCGCCTTGAAGGGGCACAATCTTACACAGGTCAAGCAGGCCGCGCATTTATTTTGCTGTACCACCGCTACCAAGCCCTTTGATTCCAGTGAGTCCAGGCTTAATATAACCGAGGCCCGTCCCGCCGCCGCTTTGGCCTGGATGATGCTTTCTTCGATATTCTTGGGACCGTGGGCCAGACCGCACATAAACACCCCTTCCGAGGCAAAATCAACCGGTCTCAGTTTCATATGCGCTTCCTGAAAGAAGCCGTCGGGGTTCAGGGGCACCTTGAACAGCCGGGACAGCTGCCGGTTGGTTTCAGCCGGGGCGACCGGCGCGGCCAGGACCACCAGGTCGGCGTTCACCTGGAAGTCTTCGCCCAACACGTGATCCCGCGCGGATACCAGCAGGCTTTCCCCATTTGTCGAGGCTTTCTCCACCACAGGTTTTTTGTCCGGCTGGTAGCGGAAAAACAGGACGCCCTTTTCCCGGGCCGCCCGGTATTGGTCTTCCATGAAGCTGTATGTGCGAATATCCCTGTACAGTACGATTATTGAGCTATTGGGGCTTATTTCCTTCAACTGCAGCGCCAACTGCATTGTTTTGCTGCAGCAAATGCGGCTGCAGTAAGGCCGTTGCTCCTCCCGGGAGCCAACGCACTGGATCATGACAATGGTCCGGGCTTCTTTTAACCGCGGGTCTCCGCCGGCTATGGCCAGGTCCATCTCCAGTTGGGTCATTACCCGGGGTTCCTGACCGTACAGGTACTCCGAAGGTTTTAGCTCGTCCGCTCCGGTGGCTATAATGGTGACACCGTGCTTTACTTCCCGGCCGTCGTCCAGCCGGGTGGTGAAATTACCTTTGTAACCCGAAACTTCCCGCACGTCGCAGCCGGTATACACATCGATCATGGGGTGGCCGCTCACTTTTTCCACCATTGCGTCAACCAAGGCATTGATATTCTCGTTGTCGAATCCTTTGCTGCTAGATCTGGCCATTCCGCCCAACTGCTGGTTTTTCTCCAGCAGGTGAACCCGGTGACCCTGTCCGGCCAGGTTCAGGGCGCTGGTCATGCCGGCCAGACCGCCCCCGATAACAAGGGCGGCGCGGGTTACGCTTACCTTAATGCTTTGCAGCGGCTGCAACAGGGCGGCTTTGGCCACTGCCGCGCTGCTTAAATCCCTGGCTTTGGCGGTGGCTTTGGCGGGTTCTTGCATATGCACCCAGGAACACTGGTC
>JAKSCU010000228.1 GCA_022360435.1 Bacillota bacterium | reverse complement strand
ACGATCCACCGGGAGTTGTAACTGGTAATGGCCCTCATTGAGTTGCCGGGTGCTGTCGGCCAGGCGCTTGATCGGCCGCACGAAATGCCTGGCCAGCGGTAGTGTTATCAGCGCCGTAAACACAATCACCACCAGGCTGATGACAAACAGCGCGGCGCGTTGCTGCTGTAAAAATTGCAGCTCAAAGCCGTCGGTTATTTCCCGTTGCTTCGGCAAAATAAGCCAGCCCACGGTCTGCTGCTGATGCACAATGGCCAGGCGGTTAATATTGGCATTGGGGTCGCGCTGTACCTGCGGATCGATAAAACCGACCACGACCCGCTGCTGTTGGTCGAGTACCGCAATATTCCGCAAGCGCGCTTTTTTATAGCGGGCATACCATTTGTCCCGATGCTGGTGCTGGGCAGCCTGCGGCGGCGGTGGTCGCTTGTCCGGTGGTGTTTTGGGCAGTAACCGCAACACATGATTGTCGCGCAGCAGCCTGCGCAGCAGGCCGCGGTCGGTTTGTAACGGCTGCCAGCTATTGCTTTCGGCGTAAACGTTGGCCAGTGCCGCGACTATCAGTTGCAGTTGCTGGGCCTCCTTGGTGTTGACATAGTCCAGCATGCCCCGGTCGATACTCCATTGCATCAGGGCGAACATAATACTGATTAACAGTACACTGCTGGTTAGCAACACAGCGAATAGTTTATTGTGAATACGCAAAAAACTTGTCCGTTGGGCTCGTTAATGGGTAGTTGCTTAGTCGTTGGTATTAGGTAGTTGCTGTCCGGTTTCGGCAAATGCTAGCGCTATTTGCAATAGCTGCCAAATTTTTAGCCCGATTTGCACATTGCTTGCACAGTTTAGCGAGGGCAATGGTGGGTTTTAATAACATTTATGGGTCTATACGTCGGTGCTATTTTCAGTGCTACGCATAGGGTGTTAGAGGATGATGTGATACCGTGTTTACTATTGAGCTTTCGGCAATGGTGCTGAAACGCCCTGGTAGGGTGGATTACAATCGACCATCGCAGCAAGTAATCGCCGAGTGCAAATAAGTGTGCCATAGTAATAAACAACGGATAGATAAGGAACAACAATGTCTGACTTGCCAGACAGCGACGACGTATTAAAGGCGCGGTTT
>JAKSCU010000237.1 GCA_022360435.1 Bacillota bacterium | reverse complement strand
TTAGGAAAGTATACTTCCGGCCATATTAATGGCCGGAAGTAAGGATAAGAGTGTCAAAAATCGCGCGCGGAGGGAACCGAATGAGTGCGCTTTTTGTACTTTAAGAAAAGTATACCCGGCCATATTAATGGCCGGAATTAAGGAGTAAAGTATTAAAAAGCGCACACGGAGGGAACCGAATGAGTGCGCTTTTTAATTGACCGAAGGACGGTTTTGCTGTCTGCCGAATGATGATATGATAGATAACATCAAACTCCTTTCTAAATTCAATTTTCAGGGAAAACTAAGCAGATAAGGGCAAACAGAAGGATAGTGCCCTTGTTTGGCTGGAGGTTGTCGGTTTGATTGAAGTGGAAAACCTGGTGCGCAAGTTTAAAGATTTTACGGCGGTGCGGGGGATTAGTTTTTCCGTAAGCCGCGGCGAAGTGTTCGGTTTCCTCGGCCCCAACGGCGCGGGCAAGTCCACCACCATCAAGATGCTGTCCACCCTGATGCGGCCCACGGCGGGCAGCGCCAGCATAAACGGATACAGCATTGAGGAGCAGCAGGATCGGGTGCGGCGCTCCATCGGCATGGTCTTCCAGGATCCTTCCCTGGATGAGCGGCTAACCGCCCGGGAAAACCTTTTTTTCCATGCCATGTTGTACAACGTGGACCGCCGCCTGTTTAGGCAGCGCATGCGTGAAGTGCTGGAGATGGTGGAGCTGGCGGATCGGGCGGGAGACCAGGTAAAATTGTTCTCCGGCGGCATGAAGCGGCGCCTGGAAATCGCCAGGGGTTTGCTGCATTATCCCAGGGTGCTTTTCCTGGACGAACCCACGGTGGGCCTGGACCCCCAAACAAGAATCAAAATTTGGGATTACATTCACCTGCTGCGCAAGCGGGAGGACATCACCATATTCTTGACCACCCACTACATGGAGGAGGCTGAAAACTGCCACCGGATCGCCATCATCGACCACGGCGAGATAGTGGCCGGGGATACGCCGGTTAACTTAAAGAAAATGGTGGGCGGGGACGTAATCACGGTCAACACCCACCGGGCGGGGGCAGTGACGGACAGGCTGCGGGAACGGTTCGGTCTGCGGACCGCCCGGCACGGGGACGCGATTAAGGTGGAAGTGGAACAGGGTGAGACTTTCATTCCGCTGCTGGCCCGGGAAATGGGTGAGGACATCAGTTCGGTAACCTTGAAAAAGCCCACTCTGGAGGACGTTTTCATCAAGCTGACCGGGCGGGAAATCCGCGAGGAAAGCGTTTCCGCGGTGGACCGGATGCGCGTTTTTGCGAGGAGGCGGATGCGGTAATGTCTATAAGGGCGGTTTACACCATTTGGCTGCGGGACGTGATTCGCTTTTTCCGGGAAAGGACCAGGATTGCCGCCATGCTTGGCCAGCCGCTGCTTTACCTGCTTGTGGTGGGTAACGGGCTGGCCGCCACGTTAATAATGCCCGGTGCCCCGGAAGGATTCAATTACGTCCATTTCATGTTTCCGGGTATTATCGGCATGTCGGTATTGTTTACATCCATATACTCCGCCATTTCCATTGTGTGGGACCGGGAATTCGGTTTTCTCAAGGAGGTGCTGGTGGCGCCGGTGCCCCGTTGGTCGGTGGCGGTGGGCAAGGCCATGGGGGGCACCACCGCGTCTTTGGTGCAGTGCGCGGTTTTACTTTTGCTGGCCCCGCTAATCGGCATTCCCCTCACCTTTTCCACCGTGCTCAAACTGGCGGGCGTCTTGTTTCTGCTGGCTTTTGCGCTCACATCGCTGGGCATAGCCATTGCTTCACGCATTGATACAATGGAAGGGTTCCAAATTGTGATGAACTTTTTAATCATGCCCCTGTTTTTCCTTAGCGGCGCCATGTTCCCGTTGCACGGCGTACCCGGGTGGATGGAGGTCCTGATGCGGCTAAACCCTCTTACCTACGGCGTGGACGCTCTCAGGAACATTATTTATACGGATATGCCCGGCGCCGGGCATATGGTACAGTTCACCCTGGCCCAAGACCTGCTGGTGGTCGCGGTCATGGCCGCGCTTTTCGCCGGCGCCGGCGCCCTGGCCTTAAGCCGCCGGGAGTAGATTGGACAATGATACTTTGCCTTGCAAGTATAGAATCACAGGCGCGGTGGCATTTAATAAAGAAGGGGCGCGCTTCCCGTCTTCGATGGGAGTAATGCCCCAATTGGGATATATTTCCCCAAATCGCTTGTCCGGGTGAGAGCATGCTGCTGGAAATCATAAGGACACTAATTTTGTATGGCGCGGTTGTTTTAGTCATGCGAATTATGGGCAAACAGGAAATCCGCCAGCTTCAACCCTTTGAATTGGTGGTGGCGCTGATGGTCGCCGACCTGGCGGTGATACCGATGCAGGATACGGGAACTCCCCTGTTAAGCGGACTGGTGCCAATAACCGTGCTTATGGCGGCCCAGATCGCCATGTCCTACATATCCATGAAAAGCGAAAAGGCGCGGGGGATTATCTCGGGCAGCCCCAGTGTGGTTGTAAGGAATGGCCGCATTGTTGAACAGGAGTTAAGACGCCTGCGTTACAACATCAACGATTTGCTGGAGCAGTTGCGGGTTAAAAACTATCCCAACTTGGCCGATGTCGAGTTCGCCATTCTGGAGACCAACGGCCAGTTGAGTGTGATTCCCAAATCCCAGAAACGGGCGGTACAGCCGGCTGATTTGCAGATCCCCACCCGGTACGAGGGCTTGTCTTTGGAGTTGGTGGCCGACGGCGTCGTCAACTATAAAAATCTGCGCCTGGTTAACCTTACGGAGGATTGGCTGCGTAACGAACTATACAAGTTGGGGGTTAAAGATGTTAAAAAGGTCCTCTTTGCCAGCCTGGACACGGCGGGTAAGCTGCTTTACCAGGAAAAAGCCGGTACAAGCGGGGAAGGGGCATGAAAATTTATGTCGGGGTGGTCGGGGTAATTGTTTTTTTGGTGGGGTTGGGGTTGTACACCATTGATCGTTTTCAAGGCGACACCACGCAGCTGTTGGATGGAATAGGGCGCACCGAGGCGGCCATATCAGGCTCCAGGTGGGATGAAGCCGCCGCCGGCATCGCCGGAGTAAAAGAGGTCTGGGAAAAGCACCGGCGGTGGTGGGCTTTGTTTATCGAACACCATGAAATTGACAACATCGATATGGTGTTGACCCGGGCCGAACAATATATAAAAGCCCGGGAAAGGACCCTGGCTTTTGGTGAGCTGGCGGTGCTCAAGCAAATGCTGGAACAAATACCCGAAAGCAAGCGGGTTAAATTGAAAAACGTTTTTTAGTATAAAACCCCCGGCGAACCGGGGGTTTTATACCGAGTGGCTTTGTTAGGTGGACAGGTGCACTTGCTTGAGCAGCTTGTTGACTTCCTGTGAAGGTGGCGGTGTGGCCAGTGAGACCGCGATGTTCACCAGGAAGTTTGCCGGCGCCGCGATTAGGGCGGCCCCCACCGGCGGGATATAGGTGGCCCAGAAAGGATTGTCATTTAATACCGTGGACAGGAGACAAATCAAAAGGCCTACGCTCATGCCAGCAATGGCGCCGTATTTGTTCGATCGGCTCCACCATATGCCCAGCAGTATAGCTGGGAACATGGTGCCACCCGCAATGGCGAAGGCTATGGCCACAATTTCGGCAACTAGCGCCGGGGGGTTCAGGGCCGCCAGGATAACCAGCAGACCCAGGACAAAGGTGCCGACCCGGGCTACCAGCATTCGCTGGTGCTGTGTAGCTTCGGGTTTGATAATTCTAAAGTAAATATCGTGGGCGAAGGCCGCCGAACCGGCCATCAAAAGGCCGGACACCGTGCTGAAAGCGGCGGACACGGCGCCGGCGGCCAGGAGGCCAATGAACCACACCGGCAGTCCCGCCAGTTCCGACGCGCTTAAAATAATAATATCGGCCACCGCTTTGCCGCCTTCGGGATTAAGCAGTTTGCCGAAGGCCGCGTAGGCGGGCGCGCTCCAGTACAGCAGGCCGATGAAGAACAGGCCCCACACCACCGACCAGCGGGCGCTCTTTTCATCCGGGGTGACGTAGAAGCGCATCAGCACGTGGGGCAGGCCGCAGGTGCCCACCATCAGGGTAAATGTCAGGGCCACCCATTGGTAAATGCCTTTTACAGCCCAGGGCAATGCGAAGTTGGGATCAATTTGCATGGCCTTGTAAGCTGCCGCTCCGTAACCAATCTGGGGAATGGCCCAGAAGTAGCCCAAATTTTGCGCGATGAAGAAGAGCGGAAATATGAAGGCCGAAATGAGTATTATATACTGAACCACCTGGTTTCTGGTAACGCCCAGCATGCCGGAAATTAATACGTAACTTAATACCACCAGGGTGCCGATGATAACCGAGGTGGTGTAGCCCCAGCCGAAAATCCAGGCGAACATCAAGCCGATGCCCATGTACTGGCCGATGCAATAGACAAATGATATGATGATGGACACCACCGCCGCCAACGCCCGGGCGTACTGGGACTCATAACGGTCCCCCACGAAATCCGCGGCGGTATACTTGCCGAAACGCCGGATTTGGCTGGCCAATAAGAGCAACAGTAATACGTAACCGCCGGTCCAGCCCACAACATAGCCCAGGCCGAAGTACCCCTGAATGTAAATCATACCGGCCATGCCCATAAAGCTGGCAGCACTCATCCAGTTGCTGGCGATGGCCATTCCGTTGGTGAAGGGACCGATTGAACGGCTGGCCGCGAAGTAACCCTCGGTTTCTTTCACCCGGGAGATTAGTCCCACCAAAATAAACGTCACCAATACCAGAGCCAGGATTATAGCCGGGGCCAGTTTAAACCCCGGAACAACTCCCTGTAGTTCCATGTATTTTATTCCCCCCTAGACTAGAATTTATTTTAAAATAGCTGTAAACACCCTCCCGATTTATTTTTTGGATGAATACTTGTCATAAGTTTTTTGGACATAGTAACTAAACACGGCACAGAGGACGACAAACATAATGATTATGAACTGCACCGTGTACCAGTAATGAAAAGGGAATCCCAAAAACTGCGCCCTGGTTAGAAAGCTTTCGCCCAAAGAGTTTTCCTGCACCAGGATAAGCAGAAACTGGAAGCCGTAGATCAGCATGGCCCACAAAAATATGACCAGGCCGATTAACCTGACTTCAGCTCGCATTTTGGCCGTAATGGGTTTGAAAAAATTTATTTCATCCGATTCGCGGATGATGGTATCATGCTCGGAAATGGGAGTTTTGGTTTCCATGAAATACCCTCCTTAGTTAAAGAATAACTATGACAAAAGAATTATCCCCCAGATTTATCGGTTGAAGGATTAGGTTTCCACTTGGCCTCCTTTCCTTTTTTTTGCGGCCCCTGTTAGAAATGTACACTAATAGTGCTGTTTAATAGTTATATTATTACATGTTTGTTTAAAAATTAAGAATATTCAGCCAAATAGTCACAATGCAACTTTTACCCGTTGTATTGTTAAGTGAATGGTTTCCTAAAAATTTAAAAAGCAGCGGGACAAAAAAGGGACTAAAAAATGTCAAAAAACAAACACGGGGTATTTTAATCCAAAATACCGCCTTATGGGCCATGCCCCAGGGAACCGAATGATGCCGTTTTTTATGACAAAAACTGGTGCAAACATGTGGTTTTGAGACGTGGTTTATCGCTGTAAGAGAGCGAAAAAAACAATGATTAATAATGTGCGGTTAATGCTACAATAAAACATTAGATCGCCGTACTGATTAGTAAACGGTTTCTTATTTATGCGTGTAATGACAAAAATATGGCGCCGTCAATCTGTGCCAGGCAAATTTGTAAACCCGGGTTCAATGAGCAGGTATTTTTACCTGTAATATTTAATTAGTATGGAAAAAGGAAATTCAGTGGTTATTTTATTTCTTCCGGGGGTGGCATAATGAATGATATCTGGTACCTCGGGCAAGGCCAGTGGGTGGCCTATACCGAGGACATGCAGACCGCCATGGATTTTGCGTCCATACCGGAAATGAAGCATGTGACCACTTATTACAACAACCTGGGCAAAAGGAAAGCGCTGCAGTTTAGATTTTTCCAGGGCCGGGACCTGCAGCCCGGTCAATGCCTGCTGTATTATGCCTGCCGGTCCCTGGGGCTGGATTTTGCAAAGGTGCTTAAAATGGCTGGCGGCGCACCCGGCATACCGTATCGGGAAATGTTTTCCGGGTACGGTTATCAGCCTGAACTGTTCGGCTTGTTTGAAAGGTATGAGCCGGGACGGAAAAAAACTGCCAGGAGAACTAAAGGTTGAGTAACATGCTGATAAACATGGTGGGTGGAGAATGGCAAAAAATTAAGCATTATTACCGTGACGCAATCATTTGTCTGGCTATTTTCGCGGTTTCGTCCTTTGCGGGTTATTTGGCGGTAGTGTTTATGGGAGGTGAGGCGGAAAAACATTATGAAGGAATAAAAAATGCGATAACCGGCGGGGGAATGCCGGAAAATATGTTTAGTTTCATTTTGTCCCGTAACGCCACGGTCAGTTTCCTGGTGTTGGTGCTAGGGATTTTTACTTACAGCGCGTGGCCGGTGCTGGTGTTGGTGATAAATGGTGCAATCGGTGGCTTTGTTGTGAAATTTCACGCGCTGCTATATAACCAATATAGTTTTGAAATCTGGCTGTTCGGTATTTTGCCCCACGGGGTGCCCGAACTGAGCGCTTTATTTCTGGCTGCCGGGTCCACTTTTTATTATCGGAGGCTGCGCAGGCGAGGCCAGTTTGCCTGGTCCGGCGTGATGAAGACTTACTTGCTGGTGGTTTTGCCGCTGCTGTTTCTGGCCGCTTTGGTGGAAACATATGTGACGCCGCACTTGATTGGCCGGTTTCTGTTGTAATCCAACGGTTCATAGGCTTACTTAAATATAAAAGGGCGCTCATTCGGTTTCTGGAGCGGTTTTTGATATTTGCTATGAAGAAAGGGTTTTGACTTCCGCGGAGCTAAATATATTAGTGCCGGGAGTTGAAGAAACACCCCGGATTTGGAGGGGAGTAAATGATTCTTGTAACCGGTGGCACCGGCCTGGTGGGCCGTCACCTGGTAAGCGCGCTGCTGAAAAAAGGCTGCCCGGTGCGCTGCCTGGTGCGTTCGACGGACAAGGCAGCGCAGATTTTGCCCTCCGGGGTTGAGTTGGTCAAGGGCGATATCAACGACAGCGCGGCAGCAACCAAGGCTTGCAAGGGCGTCGACAGGGTATTTCACCTGGTGGCCGTCATCAGGGAGAAAGGTGACGCCACCTTCGAGCATATCAACGTGGAAGGGACGCTGAACCTGGTTATTGCCGCGGGGCAGGCCGGAGTCAAACATTTTGTGCACATGAGCGCCTTGGGCGCCTGCGATAATCCACGGTTTACATATGTCTATTCCAAATGGCGCGGAGAGGAAACGGTCAAGCAGAGCGGGCTTACCTGGACCATCCTGCGCCCGTCCCTGATTTACGGGAGCGGCTTTAACTTTTTCGACCGCCTGATGCAGTCGATGCAGTTTTCGCCGCGGCCTTTTGTGCCGGTGCCGGGAAAAGGCGGCGCTCTGTTCCAGCCTATGTTCGTGGAGGACGTGGCGCGCTGCCTGGTTAAAATAATGGAAAACCCGTCCATGACGGGCAAAATAATTGAAATAGGGGGACCCGAGCACTTGAGCTACGCCGGGATGCTGGATCTGCTGCTGGAGCGGTTGGGGGAAAAACGGTATAAGGTTTATGTCCCCATGTTTATTCTGCGCCTGTCGGTGCCGCTGCTGGGCACTTTTTTCAAGGACCCGCCCGTGACTCCGGTGGAACTGAAGCAAATGGAACTGAACAACGTTACGGACCCCCGGGCGGTGGAGAATCAATTTGGCTTCAAACCCCGCGCTTTGCGCAACGGCCTGAGCTACCTGGCGGCGCCCAAGGAATAAATTATTCTTTTACCCACCGGTATCCCCGGGCGTCCCACCGGTCGAAGTTATTGAAGTAAACGTCGCCGGTGCATACCCCGTAGGTGGGGTCCGCCAGTACGGTATTACCGTTTATTTGCAGTTTCACCCAGGAATGGCTGCCGCTGTCCCCGGGGTTGGCGGCAGTGCCCTTGACTGTTTCGGCGGTAAGGCCGGATTTTTGCGCCAGGGTGACATAGTATTGCACCAGCCCGGCGTCGGTGCCCCGCCCGGTGGCCATAATGCCGGCAATGTCGGCGGTGGCGTATTGATCCAGTCTTTCCCGGGTGTCCCAGTGGTATTTGAATATATGCAGCATCAGGTTATAAATCATCTTGGCCCGCAGCAGCGGGTCGTTGTATTTTTCCCGGTAGAAATCGCCCAACTGGTATAGTTTCTCGGCGGCCCCGGCTGAACTCTCCAGCGCCACCCGGGGCCGGTGAAATTTATTGGCCGGGTCCAGCAGGTACCGGTC
>JAKSCU010000547.1 GCA_022360435.1 Bacillota bacterium | reverse complement strand
TTTCTTGCGGCGGTTTAGTCGTGGCCGTTTCCTCCGGCGCGGTTATTTTCGGGACGGGTTTCGGTTCCACGGCCGGATCTTCCGGCTCTGCATGCGGCTCCGACCCGGTTTCTGTTCCGGCTGCGGCTTCAAGCCGGACTGCCGGTGTTTCCGCTTCGGCTTTTTCCGCCTCCCCGTGTGGAGTTTCTTGCGGCGGTTTAGTCGCGGCCGTTTCCTCCGGCGCGGTTATTTCCGGGGCGGGTTTCGGTTCCATGGCCGGACCTTCCGGCTCTGCATGCGGCTCCGACTCGGTTTCTGTTTCGGCTGCGGTTTCAAGCCGGACTGCCGGTGTTTCCGCTTCGGCTTTTTCCACCTCCAACCCGCTGTCGGTTGCCGCACTTTCGGCGATTGCCGCTGCCGGTTGCCCAACCTGCGGCGCGGCGGTATTAATTGCCGTAACCGTGGAAACCGGTTGTTCGGCGGGCTGTTCCTCTGATACAGGGGTTTCCTGTCCGTGGCTCAAGGGCATCGCGTCCACCGTCTTTGGGCCGGCGTGTTCCTGCCCGGCTGCGGATATGGACGCCGCCCCCCGCTTTTGGGCGTCATTATTTTCCCGGCTGCCGGAGGGGTTGTGCTCGGCTCTGGATGTGTTCCCGGCCGGCACAGGTTGTCTGCCGTCCCAAAAGCTGAGAATTATTGCGAATAAAATAATGATGGCCAGAAATACGGCGGCATGTCCGGGGTAATCCAGCCGCGCGGCCAGATAGGGGAATGAAATGGTGCAGGTGAAAGATATCAGGGCCGTCAAGGCCAGCGTCGGCGCAGTGATGGGAATGCGGCGCCGGACAATGAACAGCAGTATGCCAAAGATTAAATTAAAGAAAAAAACAGCAACTATAAAGTCGGCCATTATTCCTCCGCCTTTTAGGAAAGAGTTCCCAAAGTATTTTTCGACCTTGTATGCCATTTTTCCTCTAAAAACATTAAAATACTTGGCAAATTAACCACTATATGCTGCGGTAAGGGATAAGCAGGATAACAGGCCCCGGCGCGGAAATATTAACAAGGCCCGCTAAATAGCCACGTTAACGGTGGAGCCTGATAACTTGCGACAAGAATATCCGGGGTGATTTAATGACGCAGGCGGTGAAAGTGCTTGTGGCGGCGGCAATAAACCGGGTCGGGCTGAATACCGCCCGGCGTATCGCCGGAAGCCGGGGCTTGGTGGTATTCGGCACCATGGACGGCGGGGTGCTGGAAAGAGTTGTTTTTGGCGGCGGCGCTGCCGTCCCCGTTTACTTTTACGAGCCGGGCTGAAATTATCCCCGTAAAGTGGTTGCCGTGGGCAATCTGACGGGGGTTTGGACCGACTTACCCGCTGATGACGACGAAGCCGTCTATAAAAGTGAATTTGCCCGCATTTTCCGGGCCAATTGGGAAGATGTATTGATGGGAGGGGAGAAACCCTTTCGGGCGCATTTGCACTGGGACGGTTATTTGGCCGTCCGGGATGTGCGGACAGCCGACGGTCTGACTCTGGCCAATCTGCCGGGTTTCGGGAGTGGTGAAGCCCAAATCTTGAATATAATTGTATAATTGTAGAGAGGAGATTGCACCGATGGCGTTTGATTTTCAGCAGGGTGTGCTGGAAAAACTGAGAGACGACACTCTGGAACAATTGCGGCCCGAAGACGGCTTTAGTTTTTCCTGCCGGGACGAGTGCATGGGACGTTGCTGCTGTAACATTACCATTTTGCTGGAACCGTGGGATATAGAGATAATGTCCCGACACCTGGACATGCCGGGACAGCGGTTTTTCACAGAGTACTGCCACCTGGAGCTGAACCGGGCGGCGGGTTGGCCCGTGGTTTGGCTGTTGCATGCCGACCAAGGCCATTGCGCATTTATGCAGCCGGACGGCAAGTGTGCCATTTATCTCGCCCGGTCGGGCAACTGCCGTACTTTTCCCCTGGGCCGCGCGGTCCGCTACGTCAGAGAGGACGGAGAAACCCGCCGGGACGAGCGGGTATTTATGGTGGAACGGATGCAATTCTGCCAGGGGCGGCGTTCCGGTAGGAACTGGACGGTTCGGGAGTGGTTGGAGGACGCGGACGTTTTTACCTGGTACCGGATGTCCGACCAATACACTGAACTGGCTGATTACGCCATGCGGGAACTGTCCTCCCGGGATTGGATGAACGATAACGTCATGCGTATGATTATCCCGTTTTTGTACGCCCCGGACATATTGCGCAAACGCCTGGGGGCCGCTGTTGAAAAAGTGGACCACCTGGAATTTCACCGCCGGCGCATGGAAGCCGTCCGGGCAATTATAACCGACCTGGCCGCCGGATACGGTTACGGGCCAAGGGCGGGCGCCGGGGTAACCGGCACGGACGGCAGCTTTATGGAACGGGTGGGTAAAATACTGGCCCACGGCAAATAAGCGCGGTTATACTTCAAATAATTCTTCGGCCACTTGGGCCATTTTTTCGGACATGGCTTGAATTTTCTCCATACTGGCAGTAATTTCTTCGGTTGAGGCGGCCTGCTGCTGGGAAACCGCCGAAATCTGATGGGTTTGGGTGGCAAAACCCAGTATCGTAGCCTGGATATGTACAAGTTTGTCGCTTATTTCTTTAACCGAATTCTGGGTACGGGCGGCCAGCTTTCGGATTTCACCAGCCACCACGTTGAATCCCCGCCCGTGTTCACCGGCCCGGGCGGCTTCAATGGCGGCGTTCAGACCCAGCAGGTGGGTTTGGTCGGAAACCTCCTTAATCAGCGCGATAACATTGTCCATCTCTTTGATATCTTTTTCAATGCCCGTGGTGTTTTCGGCCAATTCCTGGGCCGTGGCCGCCAGTTCCTCGGATGCGCTCATCAGGTTGCTGCTGACGCTGGAAATATTATCTATGGAGTTGCTCAGGTCTTCGGCCATGCCGCTGAGCTTATCTTGGACGATAATGGGTTTGCCGATGGCGATACAGCCGGTTATTTGGCCGTCGTTACCGATAACCGGGATGCCCAGGCCTATGTATGGTGTTCCCAGCACCTCCGCCGGAATCCTTTTAATCACTTTTTCGCCCGCCTTGAGTGAAGTATCCGCGATACTGCCTTCCTTGATGAAATCCCCGTCCTTAATCGGTAATTGCAGTTTTTTGCCTTGGACTACGTACAGGTACTTTTCTCTGTCCGCAATTGTTAACAGGGAATTGTCGCCAAGAACCTGTTGCAGGTAAGGAGCCATTTCAATCAACAATTGCAGATTACTGCATTTTTCCACTTGTTTTGTCTCACCATAGTTTTCCGACAAGTGATTCACCTCCGAATTATTGTTGTGTTAATTGTTTTTTACTTTTGTGTTTAATATTAAACACAAAAGTAAATTTCGACATAATAAGCGGCTGTTCCTTTTATATTTTGGTAAAGTTATACTTGGACAAGCATTTTGTAGCCCTTCCCGGGTTTTTTTTAACCAACCGGCGCAAAAGAAACAAAATGTGTAAACACAGGTGACGTTTTTGCTAAGACAATGGGACCATCCCCGTTGCGGGCGCCCGAAAAGGGGCTAGCTCGTTGAAATATAAAGCGGGCGGCATTCTGATGCGGTGTTCCGGCTAAATGGCATTGTTCTTGCGTATGTATTTCATAAATGTATATACGCTGCGGGGATGTTTCCAGTGTTCCCCGAGCGTAGCGAAGCCGTCCCCACAGCTTTGTATTTTGGTTTGTTAAATATCGGCGAGGCTGTTATTTAAAGAATAGTCAGAACAATTGTCGGCTGGCCCAAAAGTGTAAAAGAACATTAACACTAAGTGGAACAGGAGTTGATAAGATTGGACGAAAGATATTTAAAAGACCTGGACCCGATGGTGCGGCAAAAGGAGCAAGTAATTAAAAAGGGCGGCGCGCCAAAGTACCACGATAGTAATGCCAAAAAGGGTAAGATGTTTGTCCGGGAGAGGCTGGGGCTGCTGCTTGATCCCGGTTCCATGGTGGTGGAGGACGGCCTTTACGCCAATAACCTGGCGGAGGGTCTGCCGGCTGACGGCGTGGTTACGGTGGTGGGTAAAATTAAAGGGCGCACCGTGTGCGTCATGGCCAACGACTCCACGGTAAAGGCCGGGTCCTGGGGCTGGCGTACAGTGGAAAAAATTATTCGCATTCAAGAGACCGCCATTAACATGAAAGTGCCCATGTTGTACCTGGTTGACTCCGCCGGGGCACGGATTACCGACCAGGTGGAAATGTTCCCCGGGCGCCGTGGCGCGGGCCGCATTTTTATCAATGAAGTTAAGATGTCGGGCATGATACCGCAAATTTGCCTGCTTTTCGGCCCGTCAGCGGCCGGTGGGGCTTATATTCCCGCTTTTTGCGACGTGGTGTTCATGGTGGACGGCAACGCCAGTATGTACCTTGGCTCGCCCCGGATGGCGGAGATGGTGATATTTGAGAAAACCAGTCTGGAGGCTATGGGCGGCGCGCGAATGCATTGCAGCGTAAGTGGTTGCGGCGATTTGCTGGCGGCTACGGAGAAAGAGGCCATTGAGGCCTGCCGCCGTTATATGTCCTACATGCCTGACAATTACGGGGCGACAGTTTCGTTGATGGAAGCGCTACCGCCCAAAGAGGGGCGTCCCATTGAGGAAATGGTGCCGGTGGAGGAGAACAAACCCTTTGACATGTATGAGGTAATCGACCGCATCATTGACCGGGACAGCTGGTTTGAGATTAAAAAACTATTTGCCCCGGAACTGATTACCGGCTTGTCCCGGATCGGCGGCCGCACCATTGGTATACTGGCCAACCAGTCGGCGGAAAAAGGTGGTGTGTTGTTCGTGGACTCGGCGGACAAAGCGGCCCGGTTCATGAGCCTGTGCGACGCCTTTAACATCCCGCTGTTGTTTCTGATGGATGTGCCGGGATTTATGATTGGTTCCGCGGTGGAACGCCAGGGGATTATACGGCACGGGGCCAAGATGATATCCGCCATGTCCCAGGCCACGGTGCCCAAAGTGTCCGTGGTGGTGCGCAAGGCTTACGGAGCCGGCTTGTACGCCATGTGTGGACCGGCTTTTGAGCCTGACTGCTGTATGGCCCTGCCCACCGCCATGATTGCGGTAATGGGGCCCCAGGCGGCGGTGAACGCCGTCTACGAAAACAAAATCATGGCCCTGCCGCCCGGGGAAAGGCCGGCCTTCGTGCGGCAAAAGCGGGAGGAATACGCCAAGGATGTGGATATATACCGCCTGGCCTCGGAACTCATAGTCGACCACATTGTCACCGGCGCTGAACTGCGGGGCGAACTGATAAACCGGTTCGCCTTGTATCAAAGTAAGCAGACAATATTTGCCCAGCGCAAGCACCCGGTTTACCCGGTTTGAAAAATCTTTTGACCATTTTGCCCGGGGTGGCCGGAGACTTTGGTCCCAGTGGGCTTCCCCCCCGCCACGTACCGGACTTTGGCGACCCGGGATTTTCTTAAACTTTGCCGCGGGGAGATGGTTCCGGTGTATTCGGACGATGGAACCGTCTCCGTGGCGACATAAGCGACATATTGCGCCGCAATGTTAAGTTTTTTGCTGACAAGACGGTGAGAAAACTTTTAGGGGGTGTGGCTTAAAGATGGAATATGCCAACATTAAACTCACCCGTGAAGCGCACATCGCGATATTGGCATTTAACCGGCCCCGGGCCATGAATGCGTTAAGCACCCAAACCGCTCGGGAAATACTGTCCGCCCTGGAAGAAATGGCATTGGACGACGAGGTTTTCGCGGCGGTTTTTACCGCCGAGGGGGACCGGGCTTTTTGCGTGGGGGCCGACCTGAAGGAAAGAAAGACCATGACCAGGGAGGAAATGAAAAAACAGCGCGCGCTATTCGTGCGCACATTCACCGCGGTGGCGGAGTTCCCGAAACCGCTGGTGGCGGCGGTGAACGGGTTTGCTTTGGGCGGCGGCTGCGAGTTTGCCCTGGGCTGCGACTTTATTATAGCGGCGGAACGGGCCGCCTTCGGGTTGCCCGAGGTGGGCTTGGCCATTATACCGGGCGGCGGAGGTACCCAGTTGATGCCAAGGATAATTGGTCGCAACCGGGCCAAGGAACTCATTTTCACCGGCCGGCGCATCAGCGCCCGGGAAGCCTTTGAGCTGGGTTTGGTGAACCATGTGGTGCCGGATCAACAGTTGATGGAAAAGACCATGGAGATAATGTGTGAGATTGCCGGGAATGGCCCCATAGCTCTGCAGCAGGCCAAACGGGCCATAAATCTGGGCGCTGAGTTGGAACTGCACACCGCCCTGGCTTTGGAGGCCGAGTGTTACAACGTCACTCTCGCCACCGAAGACCGGGACGAGGGCTTGCGCGCTTTTAATGAAAAGCGCAAACCTGTCTACAGGGGGCGCTAATCCAATAGAACGCCTTTGAAGGAGGGTGAAAAGCAAATGAATTCCAGTAACTGGCAGCAAAATCAACTTGCAACACCCGGCACCATTCGTGAAGTGGGGGCCAGGGACGGGCTGCAAAATGAAAAGGTGATTGTGCCCACCGAGATGAAAATTGCCCTGATTAAGCGATTTATTGATGCGGGCATTACCGCCATAGAGGTCACTTCTTTCATGTCTCCCCGGGCCGTGCCCCAACTGGCCGACGCCGGGGAGGTGCTGGAGGGGCTGGGTGATCCGGGGCCGGGGGTGGTTTTGAGCGCGCTGGTGGGCAACGCCAAAGGCGTGCGCCGGGCCCTGGATACAAAGCAGCCGGCTCTGCGGGAACTGGCGGTGGTGGTATCAGCCAGTGAGGAGCATAATCGGGCCAACTTGAACCGTTCGGTGGAGGAATCATTGCGGGGGTTGGAGGAAATATGCCGGCTTGCGGCGGACAGGTTTAAAGTGCGGGGTACGGTGTCCACCGCTTTCGGGTGCCCTTACCAAAAAGAAATAAAACCCGAGGAGGTTTTCCGGGTTATTGAAGCCATGCTGGCGGCGGGCATTGTGGAAATTACGCTGGGGGATACTGCGGGCATGGGTGAACCCGGTCAGGTAGGCAAGCTAATTATGGGCGTACGAGAACAATTCCCCGGCGTCAGTCTGGCGCTGCACCTGCACGATACTCGGGGTCGCGGGCTGCAAAACGCCCGGGCCGGGATCGAAGCCGGGGTGACGATAATGGAGAGTTCGGTGGGGGGGTTGGGCGGCTGCCCGTTTATACCCGGCGCCAGCGGTAACGTGGCCACCGGTGAGTTGGTGCGCATGATGCACCAAATGGGTATTGACACCGGGGTGGATTTAGACCGGTTACAGGAGTGCCAGCTATTTCTGCGCAGTGTGCTGGACAAAAAAACGGTGTAATACAACATTAAAAATGCTTGTGGAATGGTTGTCGCCTCGGTTTGCGGTTTGAGCGGCGACAATATGACAAGTTTGTATGGGCAACTTTAATTGTATGGTTAAAAGGGCGGCGCTACGCTTCGCGGCAAAATAACCGGTGACCGGCCGCCTTATATGATGCGCTGTTCCAACCCAAGGGCGCTCAATATATCTTTCTGGACGGGGGTAATATTGGTAACGGATTTAATTTCCCGGTCATCCAGTTGATTAACGGCCACTTTAACATCTTCCAGCAAGTTGATGGCCTGGCGGGCGTCCAGGACCAATCCGGCCTGCCGGATCATTACGTCTATTATTTTTTCCAGCAGCACCGCCAAAACGCATATAAAAAGGTTGGCGGAGATTTTTAGTTCGGCGTGCAGGATGTTCGGCCAGGGCTCAAAACTCTTAATCTCCCGAAAGGATTCTCTCATTAGGGTCAGGTTTGTGTAAGCCCTTACTATCTCCCCGGTCCATAGGTAATCGTTGTTGGTTTCCAGCAGTAACGATCCTGCCAATCCGCTTTCCCTCAGGATTAAGTCTTCCTTGCGGCGGTAAGATAATTCCCGGGTTGATTCGTTGTATTGCCAATCGAAATACTTGCGGAAATAGCTATCCTTAAATAGTGGAATGTTTTTAAATTTCAGGCCATACTTTTCCGCCGTTGTCTTTTGGAGCATTTGCAGCTCTTTTTCAATGGTGTCGAGTCTTTCCAGCAACAGGGTTTTTGTTTGCTCGGCCGCCTGGGGACTGTAGCACAGCAGAAAACGGCGAGTATCATCGCGCCTTATTTCCTTGAACCACAGGTCTTCGTCCACTGCTCTAAAACCTTTTTGGTAAGTCATCAATTCATCGGTAATCAAGTCTCGCTCCAATTCGGTCAGGTGTTCCCGCCCGATAATATAATCATGCCCTTGGGCGATCATCACTTCTATGCCCGGGTTTCCGATTACGCTGCGGTCACCCACGAAAATACACTTGTTAATGCCAAAGGATTCCTTTAGGTACTCGAGAATACCTTTGTATTCCCCATCCTCGGTAACCTCCCGTAATATGCTGTGACCCAGGGGCATGCCGTAACTGCTGACCAGCAATCCGAAGGACACTTTTTGCGGGTCCCCGGGTTCCCCCAGCACATATTTGCCGTACGATGTCAGGTTAAGTTCCTCCCTCGGCGCCGGTTCGATGGTTGCCGTGGTCAACCGGCAAAAGGCAAAGTCGGTATTAACCTGCAGCAGCTTGTTCAAGTTGGCAAAAATCCTTTTTTCCAATTGCTGTTTGTGCTTGTTGACAATATTTAGGGCGCGATAAAAATGCTGGGGAGCAATATCCCTGCCCTCCAGTTCCGGCATATACAGACAATGATACCAGTCGCTGATGGCTTGCTTGTGCCGGGGCTTAATCATTTGATTGATGGCCATAATCTCTACCAGGAGTGAAAGGTTGATGTCGCTGTTGATTTCTTCCCCGGCCACATCGTTAATGATGGGCTCCATTCCCAACAATTCCCACACTTTATGTATGGCCAGCACTTCTCCGTAGCGCAGGATCTTTTTGGTTTCCATCTTGCTGGACTGGGGGGTGAGCCCGCAAATTTTTGACAGACCCGAAATCAAGCTGTTTACTTTATCAGGGGTCAATTTATCCAAACTGCCCAGATTGGCAATGACCCGCTGCTTGACTTTATTGCCCACCCTGTAGTTTTCTATTAACTTGAGGTAAGTATATTCTTTTCCGTTGCTCTTGCTGGTCACTTTGCGGAAAAACATCGTACTCACCCGCCTTGTTTTTTAGAAAATGGATATATCGCCAAATTACCTTTCATTACCGTTTTATGGGTTATTTATAGATGTTTATTTATATTTTACCATTAGTTTT
>JAKSCU010000149.1 GCA_022360435.1 Bacillota bacterium | reverse complement strand
TTCTTTGGGCCTTGTTGGCCTGGTTGGTGCTGCGCAACCACCCGTCGGAAAAAAATCTGGCTCCCATCGGTCAGGTTCCGGGACCCGGCGGGGCCGCGGTTCCGGATAATAAAACCACGGCCTTCTCAATAAAAGATATAATTACAATCAAGGGTGTTTTTCCCCTGTCCGCCATGTATTTTTGTTTCGGTTTTTCGTACATCATCACCGCCACTTTTCTGGTCACTTTTCTGGTGGAGGAACTAGGCTGTTCCCAGGGTCTCGCGGGTCAAATATGGGGCGCAACAGGCATATTGGGCATTTTTAGCGGCTTGATGTGGGGCGTGCTTTCCGACCGGTTTGGTCGCCGCTCTATGCTGGTTACGGTCTTTTTGATTCAGGCAGGCTGTTACTTGCTCTTGCAGGCCAGGTTTACCGAAGGTTTGTTGCTGTGGCTGCCGGCTGTTTTATACGGATTGACGACTTGGGGTATCCCCGGACTGGCCGCCGCCTGCTGCGGGGATATAAGCGACGCCAGGCGCGCGCCGGCGGTACTGGGATTTATAACATTTGTATTCGGGTTGGGGCAGGTGCTGGGCCCGGCTTGTGCCGGCTATATCAAGGAGTTTACCGGTTCCTTCGCCGGAGCCTTCGTCCTGGCGGCGGTGGGAGCGGCGGTGGGGGCGCTGTTCAGCAGCCGGCTGGTTTTCCCCGATTTGCGCAAGGAGCAATCATAAGCATTTTTGCTGTTTATGGACGCCGAACCCGGGTTATTTCTTGCGCATGCGGATGGACTTGGGGGTCACTTCCACCAGTTCATCGTCGGTGATAAATTCCAGGCACTTCTCCAGGCCCATGGGGCGGGGCGGGGTCAGCTTCACTGAAATGTCGGAGGTGGAACTGCGCACGTTTGACAGTTGTTTCTTTTTGCATATGTTGACCGACAGATCGCCGGGGCGCGAGTGTTCGCCCACCACCATGCCCTTATATACCGGCTCGCCGGGGGTAATGAACAGTTCGCCCCGTTCCTGGGCGTTTTCCAGCCCGTAAACGGTGGCGGAACCTGTTTCAAAGGCTACCAGGGACCCCCGGGAGCGGGTCTGTATTTCACCCTGGTGGGGTGCGTAGCGGTGGAACATGTGGTGCATTACGCCCAGCCCCTTGGTGCTGGTCATAAACTCGGAGCGGAACCCGAACAGGCCCCGGGTGGGCGCGTGATATTCCAACCGCACCTGGCCGCCGCCTTTGTGGTCCATGTTGATCAGCTTGCATTTTCGGGGACCCAGGCGTTCCATCACCAGGCCGAGGTAATCCTCCGGCACTTCAATGATTAATTCCTCCACGGGCTCACAATTGACGCCGTCTATTTCCCGTTCCACCACCCGGGGCCGGGAGACCTCGAATTCATAATCATCCCGCCGCATTGTTTCAATCAGGATGGACAGATGCAGTTCGCCCCGTCCCGATACCAGGAATGTGTCCGGGGAATCAGTGACCGCCAGCCGCAGGCTCACGTCGGATTCCAGTTCGCGGGCCAGCCGCTCGCCAAGCTTGCGGGAGGTGACATGGGCGCCTTCCTGCCCGGCAAAAGGACTTTTGTTTACGTGGATGGCCATGGCCACGGTGGGCTCGTCGATTCGGACAAAATCCAGGGGTGCCGGGTGTTCGGGGTTGGTCACGGTATTGCCCACGTTAATGTCGTCCAGGCCGGCCACCACCACAATTTCCCCGGCGGGGGCTTCCTCCGCCGGCACTTTTTTCAGGCCGTTGAACACGTATATGCCCGCCGGGCGCCGGCGTCGTATCGGGGCGTTCGGTCCAACCACGGCCACTTCCTCTTTAGTCCGGATAATTCCGTTGTGGATGCGCCCCACGGCCTGCCGGCCAAGATAAGGGTCGTAGTCGATCAGGGTGACACCCATTTGCAAGGGGGCGCCCGGGTCTCCGCCGGGGGCGGGGATGTTGGCCAGGATCATCTCGAACAGCGGTTTCAGGTCCGTGCCCGGCACGGCGGAATCGGTGGTGGCGGTTCCGGCGCGGGCATTAGTGTAGATGACCGGGAAATCCAACTGATCGTCGCTGGCCTCCAGCTCTATAAACAGCTCCAACACTTCGTCCTGCACCTCGGCGGGACGGGCGTGCAGACGATCAATCTTGTTTATCACCACGATGGGGGCCAGGCCGGCTTCCAGCGCCTTGCGCAGCACGAAGCGGGTTTGGGGCATGGGACCCTCGTAAGCGTCCACCAGCAGTAGCACCCCGTCCACCATCTGGACAATGCGCTCCACCTCGCCGCCGAAGTCGGCGTGGCCGGGGGTGTCCACTATGTTCAGTTTGTGCGGCCCGTAAAAAACAGCGGTGTTTTTGGCCATAATTGTAATACCGCGCTCCCGCTCCAGGTCGTTGCGGTCCATCACCCGTTCTTCCACCAGTTGTTTATCGTGGAACACGCCGCTTTGCTTCAGCATGCCGTCCACCAAGGTGGTTTTTCCGTGGTCGACGTGGGCGAGAAGGGCCAGTTTGCGAATTAAGTCCTGTTTCAAAGTCATAGTCCTTTCGTGCTTGGGTTGTGTTGTTTTCCCCTCAGACAGGAACCACATTTTATATTACTACCTTTTA
>JAKSCU010000152.1 GCA_022360435.1 Bacillota bacterium | reverse complement strand
TCCCGGTCCGAGGTGGCGGCCTTGGCGCGCAGTATTATTGTCAATTACCGGATTTATTTTGTGGTGGACACTCTTGAATACCTACAGCGTGGCGGACGGATCGGCAAAGCCCAGGCTTTTCTGGGCACGGTGCTGAACGTAAAACCCGTGTGCACCATCAAAGATGGCATTATTTTCCCCCATGAAAAAGTGCGGGGCCGCAAAAAGGCCATCGACCGGATGGTCCAGCTGCTGTCCGATGGTTTTGACGGGGACGGGCCTGTTTTTTGTTTCATGACCCACGGCAATGATCCCGATGGAATGGAATACTTGCAGGGCCTGGTGCGGGAAAGGTTGAACTGCAGCGAAATATTTGAAAGCCAGATGGGTTCGGTGGTGGGTACACACGTGGGACCGGGGGTTTTGGGCGTGTCGGTTTGCCCGGCGGAATACTTGCAGCCTCGTCCCCAGGGCTCCGCCAACCGGTGAATTACTGTGTAGAGCTTGGTATTGGACATAAAAAGTGCGCTTAAACTTTAAGCCCCAGTTCATGCAGCTTATCTGCGGTGGGATGACCGGTGTGCGGGTCCCAACCCCGGCAGCGGTAGTATGCCGCCAGGGTTGCGCGCACTTTTTCCCGGTCCAGTTTACGCCCGGCGGCCGGACCGGCGCCCGCCGGCTGTTCGTAGAATCTGGCCGGAAAATCGCTGTCTGCCGGCTTTTCGCCGTGCCTGATGTTAAAAAGTTTTTGCAAGTTCCAGGTTCGCTCCCCGGCCTGCATAATCTCCCGGGGCGTAATGTCGATACCCGTGAGGGATGAGTACAGCCCGGCAATCAGCGTGGGTCCGACGGTGTGCAGCACCGGCGGCCGGATGCACATTCCGGCGGCGTTATAAACCGAGATCAGGTCCTCGGACCACTTGCTCATCCCCGGTATGTCCACATCCCTGGTATGGGGGTCGAATATTTTTTGTTTAAGTTCCCCGGGCATGTCCAGGCTATGGTACATCTCGTCGGGGAAACCGAATTTTTCGGTGCGGTAAGGCACCGGGTTGTGGTTGTGGCGTAAATTTTCCACTGGATTGCGGGTGCGCAGGTGGTCGCCCCCCCGGATGTTGGTAATGTAACCCAGGGTCCAGGTTGACCAGCGGCCCCGCGGGTCCATCAAGAAGGGCTCCAGCCCCTTTACGTGCACGGCCCCGTTGTCGTCCCCGGTCAATCGTTTGGACGCGTTCCTGACGCCTTCGGCCAGTATGTTGCCGATACCGCGCCGGTGAGCGATGTCGTCCAGCAGCCGGAACGTGCTTTCTTCGCTGCCCCAGGGCAGCGGGTATCCGATATCTTTGGCGCTTATGTTTCCATTTTGGTACATTTCCATGGCCATGGCCACGGCGGCGGCGGCCGATACCATGTCCACCCCCAGGCGCTGGCATATTTCAGTCAGTTTGGCGACGGCGGGCAGGCTGCCGATATCGCATCCGGCGCCGAAGCCGATTACCGGGGTGACTTCCATGTCTTTTACTTTCAAGCCTTTGTAAGGACCGTCTTTTACTTCAACCCAGTGGGCGCAGGCGATGGGACAGGCGATGCAAGACACGCCCCGGTTGCTGTAACGGGGCACCTGCTTGCGGCTGCGGGTTTCCACCCAGCCGTCGACGATGCCGGATTGAAAGTTTCTCCCCGGCAAAATGCCGAATTCCTGGTAAGGTAATGTTACCAGCATGGTGCCGAACTTTTCGAAAGCCCCGTAAAAGGGCGAGGCGAATATTGCCTTGCGGGTGGCGGCCACAGTGTTAAAAAAATCCTTCCGCCGGGCCACCGGCACCGGGCCGGTGCCGCGGACAGCAATGGCTTTCAGGTTTTTGGAACCCATTACCGCGCCCAGGCCGGTGCGGGCCCAGGCGTCGTACGGGCCGTTTTCGATGCTGGCGAAACGGACCAGGTTTTCCCCGGCCGGACCGATGGTGGCCACTTGGACATCCCGGTCACCCAGTTGGCGGCGCAGTTCGGTTATGGTTTCCCAGGCGTCTTTTCCCCACAGGTGATCGGCGGGCGCTATGCGTACCAGGCCGTCGCTAATCAAGATATTTACCGGCCCGGCGGCCCTGCCCCTGACAATAACTCCGTCGTAGCCCGCGTATTTTAATTCGCTGCCCCAGTAGTTCCCTGAATTGGCGGTGCCGAAAAGGCCTGTGGCTGGTGATTTGCCCGATACTTCCGAGCGGCTGGCGGTGGGTATGCTGGTGCCCACCAGAACGCCGGTGTTGAAGACCAGTATATTTTCCGGCCCCAGCGGGTCGGTGTCCGCCGGCAGTTGGTCGTATAAAAGCCGGGCGTTAAAACCAACGCCGGACAAATAAAGCCGTTTCAACTCCAAATCCGGGACAAAGGTGTCTATTTTGTCGGTGGTCAGGTTGATGTCCAGAATCTTTCCGGCGTACCCGTACGTGTCGCTCATCCTGTGCGCACCTCTTTCCCTTTGTCGGGTGTTTCGGGCAGTTCCACCAACTGCAGCGCTCCCGCGGGGCATACCCGGGCGCATTGTTTGCAATTGTTGCAGGCGGATGAGAAACCAAGTTCAAATATCCCGGCAAATTCATCCCTGGTTACGCGGATGCTGGAGCGTCCCGGGTCGAACACCCCGTGATGAACCAGGGAGCATGTAAGCGCACATGTGCTGCAGCCGATACAGCGGGACGGTTTGATAATTATTTCCGAGGCCATAAGGGCGATCACTCACCTTGTGGAAATTTTCAAACAGCTTGTAATTAGTTTAATACTTAATAGGCTTAAAATAAAGACATTTTTTGATTAAGAAAAAAGTTAAACAAAGGAAATGTTTTAGTTGCGGTTTAATTTGTATTGGATTACGATAAAATATATAAACGAGGAGGGAGAATTTGCCTTGAAACTGCCACAGTTAAGAATCGACCGCTTGTTGCCCCGATACCCCATAGTACAGGGCGGGATGGCCGTACGGGTATCCACCGCGCCGCTGGCCGCGGCGGTGGCCAGTGCCGGGGGGATTGGCGTAATAGGCGCCACCGGCATGGGCACCGACGAATTGAGGGCCGAGATTAAACAGGCACGCCGGTTATCATCCGGTATAATCGGGGTTAACATAATGTTTGCGGTGCGGAACTTTGCCACCCTGGCGCGTACAGCCATGGAAGAAAAAATTGATGTTATATTCACCGGAGCCGGTTTTTCCCGGGACATATTCGGCTGGGGTAAAGAAACCGGGACACCCATCGTTACCATAGTATCATCCGGTAAACTGGCCGCCATTGCCGAGAAGTGCGGCGCTGCCGCCGTGGTGGCCGAAGGAACCGAGGCCGGCGGACATCTGGGCACCCAGCGTTCCATAAGCGATATCATGATGGAAATAAGGAAAGCGGTTAAAATACCTGTCATTGCCGCAGGGGGCATCATAGATGGTTTCGGAGTGGCCCGGATGCTCAAAATGGGCGCCGACGGGGTGCAAATGGCCACCCGGTTTGTGCTCAGCAAGGAATGCTCGGTGGCTGAATCTTTTAAGCAAATGTACCTTCGGGCCATGCCCGGCGACGTGGTGCTGGTGGAAAGCCCGGTGGGCATGCAGGGTCGGGCGCTGCGCAATACATTTGTGGAAAAGCTTCTGGGCGGCTGCCAGCCCGAACCCGAACGGTGCGAAAAATGCCTGAAGGAGTGCTCCAAAAAATATTGCATTATTCAGGCCCTGGAGAATTCACGTACCGGGCGGGTGGAAGACGGCCTGGTTTTCTGCGGGCAAAACGTGTTTAAAGTCAAGGAAATTCTCTCGGTCCGGGAAATTTTCCGCCGCATCCTGGCCGAAGTGGATTCGGTGACTTGAAACAAGTGTTTAAAACTGGCCGGACGGTACATTTGGTGTCATTTTGGCACATACGCAAACAGCACCGGCTGTTTGCGTATTAAGTATCCGAAAGCGCACACAAAGGGAATCCGCATGAGTGCGCTTTTTAAACAGGGGTGAGACTAATAATGGCTGGCGATAGTATAATTAGTTACGGTAACCGTAAACCGATTTTGCATGAGCCTGTTTTTGTGGCGCCGGGCGCCCGGGTCGTGGGCCGGGTGGAGATTAATAAATTTTCTAGCGTGTGGTATAACGTGGTTATCCGCGGGGATGTTGATAAAGTCACCATAGGCAGCGGCACCAACATTCAGGATGGTGCCGTGGTTCATGAGGACAGTGGTTACCCGTGTGTTTTGGGGGACAATGTGTTGGTGGGGCATAACGCTGTTTTGCATGGCTGCACCGTGGGCGACGATGTGGTAATCGGCATGGGCGCCATAGTGCTGTCCGGGGCTAAGATTGGCGCCAATAGTATTGTGGCCGCCGGGGCGCTGGTGCCCGGGGGAAAGGAAATCCCGCCCAATTCCTTGGCGGTGGGGTCACCGGCCAAGGTGGTGCGGGAAGTCAGCCCGGAAGAAAAGGATACCTTTGGTGAAATGTCCGCCCGCTACCGGCAGCGGGCCATGTTTTACCTTGGTTTGGAGGAAAACCCGGACTTTTGATTGCGTCGGCATTGTTGTTTTATAATATAATTAGTGTTACAATTAATAAGCGAAGAATACAAAGTTTCTGTATCCGGGGGTAACGCTATGTACGGGAACCCTGCCGGGGTGGGGGCCGGTTCTGTTACTAAAACGTGGCTTGAGTCAGCGAAAAATTACATCGAGGTCACCAAACCGAGGTCGGTGTTCCTGCTGGTATTCACCGCATTGGGAACCATGTTTATGGCCGCCGCTGAATATGGTTTGTCGGCGCCGGTTTTTTTGCAGTCTTTACTGGCCATAACATTAGCCTGTTCAGGTGTTAATGCCGTCAGTTGCTACGTGGACCGGGACATAGACGCCATCATGGAGCGCACCAAAAACCGTCCCATTCCATCGGGCAGGATTACCCCGCCGGTCAAGGCGCTGGTCTGGGGGCTGGTCCAATTTGGTGCGGCCCTGGTTATTGCCTACAGTTTGAATTTGGCGGCCTTTGTCTGCATATTCTTTGGTATGTTGGGTTACGTGGGCATTTACAGTCTCTGGTTCAAACGGAAAAGCGCCTGGAACATCATTCTGGGCGGTTTCAGCGGCGGGCTGCCGGCACTGTTCGGCTGGACCGCCATTGCCGGCAGGATTGAATTGTTGCCTGTTTTAATCAGCCTGTTGGTGGTACTTTGGATCCCCAACCATATATGGAATCTGGCCATCTTTTTCCGAGACGACTACCGCAAGGTGGGCGTGCCTATGCTGCCGGTGGTCTGCCGGGTTAAACACACCCTGGTATATATCTTGTTTACCGTGCTGGCCATGTTTGCTTTGTCTATAGCCATATACTTTACCGGCGGATTGGGAACCGTTTATCTGGTTACGGCCGTTTTATGCGGGGTCGCCGTAACGTTGGGCAACCTATACCTGTTCTTTGTTCCCGACCACAAGAGCGCCTGGTTTTTGTACAAGCTCTCCAGCCCCTATTTATTTTTGTTGTTCCTGGGCATGATGATTGACACATATATATAAAGAACGGGTAAATAACGGCGGGGATTTTTTTGCAGATGAAATCGTGACATTTTAACTGTTGTAACAGAAAAAAGGGGTGTTGATCTTGATTGAGGGTATGGAGGGCATCATTAGCAGCAACCAGAGCAGTATCCTCAGGGCGGACCCCATGCTGGATCATACCGAAAGATTGCTCGTCAGACAGGCCGGTTCCACGGTTCATTATCCAAAGGGGCACGTTATTTT
>JAKSCU010000607.1 GCA_022360435.1 Bacillota bacterium | reverse complement strand
GCCCTATGTCAACCATCGCTGGCTGGGCGGTATGTTGACCAATTATAAAACGATCCGCGGCTCTATTAAGCGCTTGCGCGATATCGAGACCCAGCAAACCGATGGTACTTTCGATAAGCTGACAAAAAAAGAAGGCCTGATGCGCACCCGCATGAAAGATAAGCTGGAGCGCTCCATCGGCGGCATCAAGGATATGGGCGGTTTGCCCGACGCGCTGTTTGTTATCGATGTCGATCACGAGCGCATCGCGATTAAGGAGGCCAACAATCTCGGCATCCCGGTGATCGGTATTGTCGATACCAACAGTGACCCCGACGGTGTCGATTATGTTATTCCCGGCAACGATGACGCTATCCGCGCGATCAAGCTGTACGCCACGTCGGTGGCCGACGCCATTATCGCCGGTAAAGCATCCGCCGATGGTGTGGCCGTCGCTAAAGATGAGTTTGTTGAAGAAGTGAACGAGGGCGAAGATGCTGAAGCCTCCGCCCCGGCCGCTGAGTAAACAGTAACGGTTTATTTGGCAAAAGGGGGGCACTGCCCCCTTTTTTGAACATCTTTTTTGAGATTAACAGTAACGACAATGAATTGCCGCCCGGTTAACGGAGGCGGCAATTGCTGGAGGATAAAACGATGGCAGCTATTTCTGCATCAATGGTTAAAGAGTTACGTGAGCGCACTGGACTGGGCATGATGGAATGCAAGAAAGCCCTGACCGAGGCCGGTGGTGATATCGATGTGGCAATCGAAGAGTTGCGCAAAAACAGCGGTATGAAGGCGGCTAAAAAAGCCGGTCGCACCGCCGCTGAAGGTGTTGTCGCCATCAAAGTAGCCGGTGATGGCAGTTACGGCCTGGCGGTCGAAGTCAACAGTGAAACCGATTTTGCCGCTCGCGATGAAAACTTTCTGTCGTTTGTCGCACAGGTGGCCGACGTGGCCTTTGCCGATAAACAGACCGATGTAGCCGCGCTGATGAGCGGTGACCTGGATGCCGCCCGCGAAGCGCTGGTACAGAAAATTGGCGAGAATATCGGTGTGCGCCGTATCGACGTGTTGAGCTCTGACGACGGTGTCGTCGGCAGCTATGTGCACTCAAATAATCGTATTGGCGTACTGGTGTCACTGCGCGGCGGGGATGCCGAGCTGGCTAAAG
>JAKSCU010000167.1 GCA_022360435.1 Bacillota bacterium | reverse complement strand
GCCGCATGAGCGGATCGGCGCTCAAGGGTTTGCCGGTGACGTGTTCGCACAGCTCGGCCGTGCGATAGCGCATGCCTTCCGCGTGGATGTTCTCGTTCAGCCAGATGCGCAGCGGACCGAACTCACCCTGCTCAAACAGGGCGTCCAGGTTGCCGATCGCCTCGCGGGCGGCCTCGAAGAACTGGGCGCAGTAGAGGTTGCCCATCGTATACGTCGGGAAGTAGCCGATCGCGCCCATGGACCAGTGGATGTCCTGCAGGCAGCCGCGGCGGTCGTCGGGCACATCGACCTGCAGGTAGTCCTTGTACTTGCTGTTCCACACCTCGGGCAGGTCGTCCACACCGAGGTCGCCCTTCATCAGCATCCGCTCGATCTCGAAACGGATCATGATGTGCAGGTTGTAGGTCGCCTCGTCCGCTTCGACACGGATCAGGCCGGGGCGGACGATATTGGCCCCGCCGTAGATCTCTTCCTCGGTCAAGGACGCGGTCGCGTCGCCGAAAAAATCGGCCAGCTTCGGGTAGCACCACGCCCAAAAAGCCCTGCTGCGGCCGACCTGGTTCTCCCACATCCGGCTCTGGCTCTCGTGGATCGACAGACCAACCGCCAGGCCCATCGGTGTGCCGATGTGTGCCTCGGGCAGGCCCTGCTCATAGATGCCGTGGCCGGACTCGTGCAGCGTCGAGCCGAGCGCATCGTTGACGTTGTCCTCGTGGAAGCGCGTGGTCATTCGGACGTCGTTGCAGTGCGAACCGGAGCAGAAGGGGTGCGTCGATTCGTCCAGCCGACCACGGCTATAGTCGAACCCAATGCCGGCACTGACCGCTTTAACAAACGCCTTCTGCTGCTCAACCGGCAGCTTGAGCTCATTGAGCGCGTTAGTCGGCCCGGTCTCGGAGCCGAGGATCTCGCCCAGCAATGCGACTAACCGCTCACGCAGCGGCGTGAACACCTGGGCGACAGACGCCGCGGTCATGCCGGCCTCAAAGTTGTCGGCGAGCGCATCCCATGGCTCACCGTCTTTTTCATCCCAGCCAAAGCATTCGGCCTTACGTTGGTTCAAGTCGACCACCTTCGCCAGCCATGGCTTGAAGTCGTCGTATTTGTTCGCTTTGCGCGCTTCGGCCCAGGCATGCTTGGCCTGACTCGTGGTCTCACTCATCTCAACGACCAGAGCCTCGGGCAGCTTGGTCGCCTTGTCATAGTCCCGCCTCAGCTCACGCAGGTTCACCGCTGACTCGCTTAGTGGGTCACTGATCAACGATGCCTCGGCTTCACACGCACCGAGCCACTCGCCGATCCGTGCATCGGTCTTCATCTGGTGGGTCAGCCGGGCGATCTGTGCGAGTTGCTTGCTGCGGTGCGCCAGGCCCTGCGGGGGCATCAGCGTCTCCTGGTCCCAGCCGAGGATCGATCCTATCGAGCCGAGCAGGCTGGCTTGCCGGGTGTGGTCAAGCAGTTGGTCGTAAGCGGTTTGTTGTACGGCGGTCGTCGTCATCGAAAAGTTTCTCTGAAAAATCGTGAAAAGCAGTAAACCTGATCACCCCGGATAACACATACTAAACAAGAGGCCAGGCGCGAGGTCAAGCGATGCAGTTGGATACAGCCAGTCATGAATGGAGCCACCTGATACGGGCGATGTCGTTGCAGCCAGGCCCCGATGCGTCTCAAACCGTAGATAATGGCCCCCACAACCCATTGAAGAGCCAGATCGCCCGGGCGATCACCGGATGCAACCACGCTCGGGCCGGCCTGCTCCGAGAGATCGAAGACCCGTGCTATCGCTTCTGCCTTTCGCTGCTGACTAATCCAGATGCCGCGCGTGACGCGACTCAGGAAACCGCGCTGCGGGTGCTGCGTTCGCTGGCTCGGTACCGGGGCGATGCCGCGTTCACTACCTGGGCCCTGTCGATCGCCCTGAATGTCTGCCGGGAACATCGCCGGCGTCGACGTTGGGCCGGGCTGCCATTAGGCTGGTCATCCGCCGACCCCGCGCCTGGGCCGCATGCACAGGCGGACGCGTCCGAGCAGTCCGACCGGCTGCGCCAGGCGATTGAAGGCCTCCCGCCTCGCCAACAGGAAGCCGTCACACTCCGCTACCTGCAGGGACTGAGCACGAAGCAGACCGCCCAGGCGATGCGTTGTGCCGAGGGTACGGTGAAGGCGACGCTGGCTAAAGCGCTCAAAGCGTTACGCAAGCAATGGGGGCAAGACGATGTCTAAACAAAACGGCAAACCGATCCGCAGTGCCTTGCGCGACCAGCAGCACCGGCTATCCGAGCATGCTTACCCCGGCGATCTGGCGGATGAGACACTTCAGAAGTTCAATGCGCCCAGCCGCCTGCGTTCGCTCCGCTACCCCGCGTTGGCCGCCGCAATGATTGGGATCGGCCTGACGCTCGCCATCACCCTGCTGCCCAGGAACAAGGACACTTCTGCGCCCGGGCCGGTGGTTAGTATCCAGCCCGCG
>JAKSCU010000154.1 GCA_022360435.1 Bacillota bacterium | reverse complement strand
TTTTGATATTCTTTTAAACTATTATATAATCAAAAAATTATCATATACCAAAACAAGAGACCAAATTCTTAATTGAGGTGGGACAAATGGCAACTGAATATGAAGGTTTAGTAAGAAATTTAATTGGCGAACTACTAGAATATAACTTTAGAAAGATTAGGGAAGCTGACCCAGATATAAAAAACAGAGAAAAAAGGATTGTACAATTGAGCAGTGAAGTAAATAAGATAACATCGTGCCTAGATGAAGCAAATCAAAAAATCATTGAAGAATATATAAATGGAAAATATAAGTTATCATGGGATTATAATATTATAAGCTATATATATGGATTTAAGGATTGTTTGCAGTTAATTAAAGAATTGAAGTAATGGAAATGAATAGTACCTATTGATTGGGATATCATGTCTGTATGCAATAAATTAAACAATGAAAGGAGACTTTTAAATGACAGAAACTTTTTTAATATTATTAGGTTTTGGATACTTAATTTACAGAGTTGCCTTTGTAATACCAAAGGATATTAAGCGAACCGAAGATAAAATCGATATGTTAAAGTTACATCTTGAAGAAATTAAATTGACGTTAAATGAAATAAATAAAAAATTGGATAGGAAGTAATCTATGGCTTTAGTATTATCCAAAATACAATACAGCAAATAAAAAGAGAAAAGTGGACTTAAGATTTAGGGATACTGTTTAATGGGAAATCATTTGAATAGTAATTTTAATACTTTGTTTTTAGAGAGAAGTTCAAATGTATTTAAACATATGGACACTTATATGCGAGATAAGACTCATATGAATCAAGACATGACCATTGACTATTACGATGAAGAATTATGGGAAGAATAAAGAACGTGATATTTGTTGTAATAGATTAAATTGCTGTGCTACTAAACTATATCTTTGGATTTTACGATACATAAGGAAATATCAAAACTCCCGGTTACAGGGAACTAACACAATGGGTTAATTTAAGAGTTTTTAATATATAGATACATATTATTAAAGGATGTGATTGCGTCAGTGAATATTTTTTTAAAAACCTTTATAAATAAGAGAGTTATAAATATTAGAGAAAAATATCCCATCATAATATTTGATGATGAGAGTTTTTTAAATATTGAATGCTCTTGGAGGGTAAGGGATTCTAATTCCATATTATTAGGCTATTACGAGTATGATTCAGAAAAAACCCATACAGCAATGTATAAAAAATTAGTTGACTTG
>JAKSCU010000156.1 GCA_022360435.1 Bacillota bacterium | reverse complement strand
TCAAGAAATATAATCGGCTTTTCGGCTTACGGGTCACCGGGTTGACCGCCGAAGTGGAAGATCTGTTTCACAGGTATTCCTGGCCGGGTAATGTGCGCGAACTGGAGAACACCATTGAACGCGCTTTTAACGTCATCGAGGGCAGCGTCATTGACATAGAGCATTTGCCCGCCCACATCGCCAGCTTGCTGGAAAGGGAAACGACCTGCGGCGAAAAACAATATACCCTGGAAAACGGCCCGTCGCTAACCCTTGGCGAAGGGCAAACCCTGGCCGATATAGTTAACCAGACCGAGAAACTGGTGATACTGCAGGCGCTGAAAAACAGCAAGGGAAACAAGGCCAAGGCCGCCAAGTCGCTGGGCATTTCCAGGCCCGGGCTGTACAAAAAACTGGTGAAATATAATCTGGCCTGAAGCCGTAAACTGTTTTAGCTTTTTTATGTGGTAACAATTTTATGTAAATCAAGTTTACATCAGTGACTGTGTACTGGCAGTGATCCGACCCAAGCAAGGTTGTTCATTTTTCATTCGGTATTTGAAAGCTGCTGTTCAGCCCTTTGAATTAACCGCTGGGGCATCATTTTTTTAAGATCGCCCGTTTTTTGCAAGGGTAAATTAAAATTCATTGGCAATTAATTAAGGAGGAATAACAAGTGGATTTTAATTTAACCCGGGATCAGGAAATGATCCGCAATGTAGTAAGAGAATTCGCCCGGGAAGTTATAGCTCCCAGGGCGCCGGAAATCGACCGTACCGGGGAATTCCCCACGGACATAATGCAAAAACTGGCTCAAATGGAACTGATGGGCCTTCCGTTTCCCGAGGAATACGGCGGGGCGGGCGCCGATTATACCAGCTAGTGCCTGGCCACGGAAGAAATCTCCCGTGCTTGCGCTTCCACGGGCCTGACCTATGAGGCTCATATATCCCTGGGCTGCATGCCCATTTTTCTGTTCGGCACCGAGGAGCAAAAAAAGAAATATCTGGCTGTTTTGTGCAGTGGGGAGGCCATGGGTTCCTTCGGTTTGACCGAGCCGGAGGCCGGTTCCGACGCCGGCGGCACCAAGACCACCGCCGTCCCCGAGGGCGACCACTGGCTGATTAACGGAAGCAAGTGTTTTATTACCAACGCCGGTTTTGCCAAGTTTGTCACCATTACCGCCGTGACCGAAAAAAACAAAGGTAAAAAAGGCATCAGCGCCATTATTGTTCCCACCGGCACACCGGGTTTCACCATTCGGTCCGGTTACGAGAAAATGGGGCTGCACGGTTCCAACACCACCGAGCTGTTTTTTGACAATGTGCGGGTGCCCAAAGAGAACCTGGTGGGCAAAGAGGGGGAAGGTTTCAGGCAATTCTTGCAGGTGCTTGACGGCGGTCGCGTCGCTATTGCCGCCATGGCGGTGGGAATCGGCCAGGCCTGTCTGGACGCTTCTTTGAAGTACGCCAACGAGAGGATACAGTTCGGCCGGACCATTTCCAAATTTCAGGCCATCCAGTTCAAGCTGGCCGATATGGCTACCCATGTGGAACTTGCCCGGTTGATGTATTTGAAGGCGGCCTGGCTGAAAGACAACGGGCGGCCTTACAGCAAAGAAGCCGCCATGGCCAAGTTGTTTGCTTCGGAAATAGCTACCCGGGCGGCCTTGGAAGCCATCCAAATACACGGCGGTTACGGGTACATGAAGGAATTCCCGGTGGAACGCTACCTCCGGGACGCCAAGCTTTTGGAAATAGGGGAAGGCACTTCGGAAGTAAACCGCCTGGTTATTGCCCGGCAGTTGGGATGTTAATCCTTATGTCCGAATTATAGCGAGCTCCGGCAATTAGAGAGTGTGCAGCTTTGACGCAAAGAGTCATGGCCAATGGAAAAATGGGCTAAAAAGACCTTTGTGTCGCTGCACCGGCGGCCGGATAAATTAAAAAGTATACATTGGGGGTGGTTTTTAAACGGCATCAAAAATAGAAAATTCAGATATTATGGAAATTTCAGAGTATTTAGCTCTAAATACCATTTTAATTAATCTAAAATAATCGGTATGACTCCCCAATCTTTAATTAGGCTTTAGTGTCGGCTAGCAACCCATTGCGAAAAGCAAAGGATTTTTTTAAAGGGGGTTTTTGATGAAAGCGCCGCATTTTGAAATAGGCAAAATTACCATTGGTCAAATGGTTGACTTGATGGCGGATGAACTTGGTGACAATATTGCTTTGATGTACCCCAAGCGAGGGATCAAGCTGAATTACCGCGAGTTCAGAGATGTTTGCAACCAAGTGGCTAAAGGGCTAATGGCGCTGGGTGTCCAAAAGGGTGAGCATATTGCCGTGTGGGCCAATAATGTGCCCCAGTGGATTTACGCCCAGTTCGGCAGCGCCAAAATGGGAGCGGTGCTGGTTACGGTAAACACCAGTTACCGTTCCTTCGAGCTGGAATACTTGCTCAAACAGTCCGATTCCACCACCCTGATCCTGGTCAACGGAATCAAAGAGAAGGACGAGTACGTCAACATCATGTATGAACTGTGCCCGGAGTTGAATGAATGCGCGCCCGGCAAGCTGGATTGTCCACGGCTGCCCAAGCTGAAGAACGTCGTTTACATCGGCGCGGAAAAAATGCCCGGCATGTTCAACTGGAACGACCTGTATGATATAGGTAAAAAGATTTCGGACCGGGAACTGAAGGCCCGGGAAGAATCCCTGGGGCCCGGCGAGGTGATTAACATGCAGTATACTTCCGGCACCACGGGATTTCCCAAGGGGGTCATGCTCACTCACACCAATATCATGGGCAACGCCTTAAGCCAGGCGGAATGCCTGAATTTTACACCGGATGACTGTCTTTGTATCCCGGTTCCTTTCTTTCATTGTTTCGGCTGCGTGATGGGAACGCTGCTTTGCCTTGTGTCCGGCGCCACCATGGCGCCCGTGGAATCTTTCAACGCCAAAGCCGTGCTTGAGACCGTCCAGGAGTGCAAGGCTACCGCGGTGCACGGCGTGCCCACCATGTTCATCGCCGAGTTGGAGGAAATGGAGAAAAACAAGTATGATACCTCTACACTGCGCACCGGCATTATGGCGGGAGCGCCTTGCCCCATTGAAGTAATGAAAGCCGTCGTCAATAAAATGGGCGCCGGTGAAATCTGTATTACTTATGGTCAAACCGAATCCTCCCCGGGCATCACCATGACCAGGGCGGCTGATCCCATAGAACTGCGCGTCAGCACTGTAGGCCGGGCGCTGCCCAATGTCGAAGTTAAAATAATCAACCCCGAGACCGGCGAGAAAGTAACGCCCGGGGTGCAGGGCGAGCTTTGCAGCCGGGGTTACCACGTGATGAGCGGTTATTACAACATGCCGGAGGCCACCACCCAGGCCATTGACAGTGATGGCTGGCTGCACACCGGGGACCTGGCCGTTATGGATGAAGACGGTAACTGCAAGATTACCGGCCGGCTGAAGGACATGATTATCCGCGGCGGTGAAAACATATACCCCCGGGAAATTGAGGAGTTCCTGTACACAAATCCCAAAATAAAGGACATCCAGGTGGTGGGCGTGCCCAGCCGGAAGTACGGCGAAGAAGTGGCGGCTTTTATACAGGTGAAAGACGGGGAGGAACTCACCGAAGAGGAATTGAAAGAATTCTGCCGTGGTAAGGTGGCCCGGCATAAAATTCCCGCTTTTGTCCTTTTTGTCGACCAATACCCCACCACGGCCAGCGGCAAGATACAAAAATACAAACTGCGGGAAATAGCCATCAGGGAGTTGGACCGGGAAGAAGACTCCAAAATCGAAACGGCTTGACGGGGCATTGTAAATACGTGACTTCAAAAATGTAAATCGTAGTTTACAGTCAATTCAGTATATTACAGCCAATAATTTCCCGGAATTACACCCGTCCGGCCGGGCAAAAGTGAACAAACAGATGCCAAAGATCTTGCGCGCCGGCTGTTGACAATTTCTGTTTCCTTATTGTTAAACCGTGACAAATATGTGGCGGACTTTTTGCATTGATATTTTAATGTGTAGATAACTGTAACTGTGGATATGGAAATATCGAAATATTTTTAAAAAGGGGGATATGACCAGGCCATGAATATGGTGGATTACGACAAGACTTATGCGGAGTTTAAATCGGATGTGCCCGAATTTTTTAACTTTGCCGGCGATGTGCTGGACAAGTGGGCCCAAAATCCAAACAAGCTGGCCCTCTGGTGGATTGACGATGACGGCAATGAAGCAAAAAGAACTTTTGCCCAGCTCTGCCGGCGCTCCCGCCAGCTTTGCAACGTGCTTGCCGGGCAAGGCGTAAAAAAGGGCGACGTGGTAATTGTGGTTTTACCCAGGCTGATCGAGTGGTGGGAAATCAATATTGCCTGCCTGCGTTTGGGTGCCGTCATCAGCCCCGGCACTACCCAATTGACGCCAAAAGACATGAAATACCGTTTCGATTCCGCCGAGGCTGTCTGCGTGATTACCGACGCCGACAATGCTCCCAAGGTGGATGAGGTCCGCGATCAGTGCCCCACTGTGAAAAGTTTTATATTGGTGGGTTCTTCCAAAGACGGCTGGGTCAATTACGAAGAAGCTGTTGCCTCGGCCTCGGACCAGTATGAGACGGTAATCACCCGCAGCGACGAAAACGCTATTTTATATTTCACCTCGGGCACCACCGGT
>JAKSCU010000327.1 GCA_022360435.1 Bacillota bacterium | reverse complement strand
CTTGTAGCCCAGTTCTTTAACTTTATCCAACACAGCCTTTTTAGTGTCAGCACTTATATCATTTTTTCCATGTATTGCCCTAGCAACAGTACCAATGGAAATATCTAATGATCGTGCTATATCTTTTAAAGTAACTTTTTCATTCATTTGCAGCTTTCCCCTCGTTCTCTCCCGTTTACGTTTACGTTTTATATAATAGACATCCATGTCCATATTATTTATATATGCTAACTTTATATTGATTTTTTGTATGATTTAATAAAACAATACCGTTAACGTTATCGGGATTAATATATATTCTACATTTTTTTAAAAAATCCTTCTTTTTTGACATAACTAAAGTATTGGATTGATGTGTCAATATACCCAATAGAAATAAGCTGTTCGCTAAAGAATAACTACTACATAATATTTGTTCTTTATAATTGATCTGTACCCGGTTTGCTGGACACGCAGTTAAGTTGGTATAATAATACCAGAAAGGGCGTGGAAGCATTGGCAAAAAAGAGAAAGAGGTATACTAAAGAATTTAAGCAAAGTCTTGTAAGTATGATATGTGAGGAAGGTAAAAGTGCATCTGTAATAGCTGAAGATGTAGGTATTCATGTAAATACGTTGTATAGGTGGGTTAGTGAATTTAATGACTACGGTAAGGATGCTTTCCCTGGTAATGGTAATTTGAAGCCTGAAGATGCTGAGATAAGAAAAATGAAGAAGGAATTAGAGGATCTCCGGGAGGAAAATGCCATATTAAAAAAAGCAGTCCGCATCTTCACAAAGCCAGGGAACTAAGATATCAATTTGTATATGACCACCGCTTCGAGTTTTCTGTGCAGAAGATGTGTGATGTTCTAGAATTATCAGGAAGCGGATATTATGACTGGGTAAACAGGCCAGAAAGTAATAAAGAAAAAGAAGATAAGAAGCTACTAAAGGAAATTAAAAAAGTACACAAGGAGAGCCATGAAACCTATGGTGTGAGAAGGATAACCGCTCAGTTGAACAAGGAAGGTATTCTCTGTGGGGAAAGCAGAGTGGGTAGGCTTATGAGAGAGAATAATATATATTGTAAGACGAGGAAAAAGTATAAAGCGACAACTAATTCAAAGCATAATTATCCTGTGGCTCCAAACCTACTTGAGCAAAACTTTGAAGCTGAAAGGCCTGATGAGAAATATGTGGGAGATATAACATATGTATGGACTGATGAAGGTTGGTTGTACCTTGCAGGAGTAGAAGATTTATTTAATAGAGAAGTGGTTGGATGGAAGATTTCTGAGAGAATGACAGTAGATATTAGTGTCTCTGCAATGAAAATGGCAATAGGTAGGAAGGAGAGTTCCAGAGGAAGGGTTGATATTTCATTCTGACAGAGGAAGCCAGTACGCAGCAAATGCGTATAGAAAGCTTTTAAAGGATAATGAGATAGTACAGAGTATGAGCCGAAAAGGTAACTGTTATGATAATGCTTGTGCGGAATCATTTTTCTCAAGTTTGAAGAAGGATGTAATATATGGAACCCGATTTAGGACAAGAGATGAGGCAAGGAAGGCAATAATTAATTATATAGAAAGCTTTTATAATTGTCGGCGATTGCATTCAGCACTGGGATATAAATCACCAAGAGAATACATAAATGACTATTATAGAAATAGAAAAAAGGCAGCTTAAATATTAGATTAAGAATAAAAAATAAAAGAATTTTTATTCTTATAATCCAGGGGTTTAGGGGTGGAAGACCCTCAAGGTTTTAAAAGATCACATGAAATATATAATGAACTTAACGAAAAGTGAAGTAATTTTGAGAAAAAGAAAGAAAACTAACGTAATTGTATGTCCAGTTTAATCAAGACAGACCATTATTCTTCTCCATATCTGCCCACAAAAAATATACTGAAATACTTATTACTGTAACTGGTATAACAGTAACTAAAAAATAAATGAGCGCAACCTGGAATCTCAGACTATTTAAGCTGCCTCTTATTGTCTTCCATTGATTTATTAAAAAACTTTCAATTCCAATGCTTTTTCTATGCATAGGAATTCCACCTTTTTAAATAGTATATATTGTTTACAACGATATTTTCTTCGACAGCTTTTATAATAAAATTACATAATTATTTT
>JAKSCU010000193.1 GCA_022360435.1 Bacillota bacterium | reverse complement strand
TCGGCGGTGAAGCGGGCGAGGCGCGACATGAAGCTGTTGAAGTGCAGCTCGATGGTGCCGCTATCGATGTTGCCGTGCGTGCCGATCAGGCCCTCGATTGACCGGCGGACCGAGACGTCCAAGACTCGGCCGAGCTCGTTGCGCCCCTCGAAGATCAGCGCGGCGGCCTCGTCCAGGTACTCACTCAATGCGTCGACCTCTGCGGGCGAGGCGTCACCATCCAGGAACGCGCCCAGCCAATCGCGGATCAGCGTGAACTTCTCGACCGGGTGGTCGTCGAGGTCGGCCAGGGACTGATCGAAGTCGGTGCGCTTGGCGCCGTCGGTGAGCTGGGTCTCGAAGGCTTCGACGAGCGCGGAGGCTTCCGGGCTGGTGATGAAGCCGCCCGCGTCGGTGGTGAGCTGGTGGAAGAGGTAGCTGCCGGCCTGCTCGACGAGTGCGGCGTCGAACGCCGGGTGGTCCATGACGAATTCTTTGAGCAGGGACTGGGCGCGGTGGATGTAGAGCTGCTGCTTCTGCGCCTCGGGGAACAGCCGGCGGACGGCACCGAAGCCGACGAGTTGGGCCCGCAGCAGGGCGCGCTCGGCGTTGTCGCCTCGGGTGAGCCAGAACATCGAGGCGATCGCGCGGGCGGCGCTGGGGAAACGCAACAGGCCGATGGATGTGCCGATCTCGGCGAGCTGCCGGACAATCCTTGAGGCGTCGGCGTCGTGGACGCCCTTGGTGTAGCCCTCGCTGTAGCGCGGGGCCATGAACTTCTGGACGAGGGTGAGGAGGTCTTCGTCTTCGAGGGCGGCGAGTTCTTCGAGGGGTGGGATGGACCCGGGTGCTGAAGCACCCTCGGCCGAGGTGGCGGCCTGGTAGATCAGGTAGGCGAGGAACTCGGCGCGGTAGACGTCTTCGGACTCCGAGACGACCTCGCGGTCCCAGACCGGGCGTGTCGCGTTGAAGGCCTCGTCGGTGATCGGCTCGAAGAAGCGCGTCCCCGCGAGGTGCAGCTGCATCTGGTCATCGCGCATCACCGTTGTCAGATCAATGTTCTGCGTGTTGATCGAGACCCGGTGCTTGCCGAAGCGGATGACGTTGCCGCCCTCCTGCAATTCGTTGCGGTCCTTGAGCTGCCGCACGGCGTCTTCGCGCACGGACTTGAGTCGGG
>JAKSCU010000409.1 GCA_022360435.1 Bacillota bacterium | reverse complement strand
GACCACCAGAATTTTGTGGAACATGGACCGGCGGTTAAACTCGATCAGCAAAGGCATATCCACCAGCACAATGGCGCTGGGATTTATGGCGATAATATCGTTTAGTTCCAGGACAAACTCCTGGTGTATCCTGGGATGGGTGAAGCTCTCCAATTTTTTACGCTGTTCCGGGTCCCCAAAAACGAGCTTTGCCAGCTTCTTGCGGTCCAAGGTCCGATCATCCCGGAGCATTTGCCGACCGAAATAAGTCACAATGTCCTGCCAGGCCGGCTTGCCCGGCTCCACCACTTTTCTGGCCAGAAGATCGAAGTCAATCACCGGAGCGTCCTTTTGCCGGAACATTTGCACCACGGTGCTTTTGCCGGTGGCGATGCCCCCGGTCACTCCCAGCAGCAGGTGCTTGTCCCGGCTCCGGACGGAGCAGCCGGAATACTTTTCCATACCGGACGGCAGCGCCGCCGGGTCTGCGCCCGGCGCGTGGCCGCCATTCCGCTTACAGTGGCCGCCAGTGACGGGAGCAAAGACCTTTTCTGGCTCCAAAACCAGGCTCAAAGCATCCGCCCCGCCCACCCGTTCTCCAATGCTGCGCCGTTTCTCGGCCAAACATGAAATATCCGGCATGATTGATTTCTCCTAAATAGTGTTAGCGGCCTCAAACAAGCCCTCTCATAAAATATATTAAAGGGGTCCATTGCTGTTGGCAAGTAAATAGGAACTTATACTTTGGAAAAGTATACTTCCGGCCATATTTATGGCCGGATGCAAGGTAAAATAAATCAAAAAGCGCACGCCGAATGAGTGCGCTTTTTAATACTTCTTGTTTTTCCGGCGTAGCGGAGAGGGGACACACCTCCAGCGGAGGAATATCCCCATAGCTTCGCTTAAAGGACACCTGTCTCGGCCAGCACGGTGGCGCAGCGGGGGCAGGCGTCGGGATGGGCGTCGCTTCGGCCCACTTCCTCGTTGTACATCCAGCAGCGAGCGCACTTGGCGCCGACGGCCCTGGTCACCCCCACCGCCAGGCCGGGCACTTCATCAACCGCTAAAGCGGCGGCGGTTTTTTCGGCCAGCGGGTGCGCCGTGACCCCGGACACAATAAACAACACCGGCAAGTCGGCGGCCACAGGCTCCAGGAAAGCGCCCACACCCTCGTCCAAATACAGGTGCACCCTGGCTTCCAAAGAGTTGCCGATTACCTTTTCCTGCCGGGCCTTTTCCAGCGCCCGGGTAACCACGCCGCGAATTTTCATCAGACGGCCCCACTTTTCTTCCAGAGCCGGATCCATGTATTTTTCAACTATTTCGGGCATATCGGCAAGCTGCCCGCTTTCCGGCGCTTCCGTGTCCATTGGCAGGTAGCGCCATATCTCCTCGGTGGTAAAGGTCAATATTGGCGCCAGCAGGCGTACCAGCGCCTGCAGCGATTGGTGCATCACCGTTTGGGCCGACCGGCGAACGGCGGCGTCGGCTTTTTCGCAGTACAATCGGTCCTTTACAATGTCCAGATACTGGGCGCTCATGTCCACGGTGCAATAGTGGTGGATGGCGTGGTACACCACGTGGTACTCATAATCCCGGTACGCCTTCATCACCCGCTGAATCATCCGGTGCAGCTTTAACAGCGCCCAGCGGTCCAATTCAGACATTTTTTCGTAGGGAACCGCATCCCACCCGGGCACGAAGTCATAGATGTTGCCCAGCATGAACCGACAGGTGTTTCTTATTTTACGGTAAGATTCGGCCAACTGCTTCAAAATGCTCTGGGATACCGCCAGGTCGCTCCGGTAATCGGCGGAAGAAACCCACAGGCGCAGAATGTCGGCCCCCATCTGGTCGATGACCTTCAGCGGGTCCACCACGTTGCCCAGGGATTTGCTCATCTTGCGGCCGTTTTCATCCACCAGGAAGCCGTGGGTCAACACAGCCCGGTAAGGCGCCCGACCCCGCACAGCCACCGAAGTGTTCAGTGACGAGTTGAACCAGCCCCGGTGCTGGTCGCTGCCCTCCAGGTAAAGGTCGGCGGGCCAGCCCAGGTCGGGCCATATTTCCGGCTCATCCAGCACCGCCAGATGGCTGGAACCGCTGTCGAACCATACGTCCATGGTATCGGTTTCCTTGGTGAATTCCGCGCCGCCGCATTCCGGGCAGGCCAGCCCCGGCGGCACCAGGTCTCGCGCTTCCCGGGCAAACCACAGGTCGGCGCCGTGCTCCCGAAACAATTGCTGCAAATGCTCAATGGTCTGGTCGTTAATCAACGGTTTTTCACAGGAACCGCAGTAGAAAATGGGTATGGGCACCCCCCAGGTCCGCTGGCGGGACACGCACCAGTCACCCCGGTTGGCCACCATGTTGTGGATGCGGTCACGGCCCCAGGCCGGAATCCAGCGCACCTGGTCAATGGCGTCCAGGGCGGTCTGGCGAAACCCTTCGATGGAGGCGAACCACTGCTCGGTGGCCCGGAAAAACACCGGCTGTTTGCAGCGCCAGCAGTGGGGATATTGGTGCTTTATTTTGCTGTCCGCCACCAGGGCGCCGGTTTCCCGCAGGGTGTCCAGCACCCCGGCGTTGGCTTCGTGGTAAACCTGCCCGGCAAACTTGCCGCCCTCCCCGGTGAATTTGCCCCGGCCGTCGACGGGTGACATGATGGGCAGTTTGTATTTCAACCCCACCAGATAGTCCTCGTGACCGTGTCCCGGCGCGGTGTGCACACAGCCGGTGCCGGCCTCCAGGGTGACGTGGTCGCCCAGAATCAATGCCGACGCGCGGTCGACGAAGGGATGACCGCAAACAACCCCCTCCAAGTCGGCGCCTTTGTACCGTTGCAGCACCCGGCCTTCGTCCAAACCGGTTTCCCGTAGGAATAGTTCTTTCATGTCGCTGGCCAGCAGCAGTTTCTCCCCGCCGGTTTCCATAAGCACGTAATCAAAGTCGGGGTGCAGACAAACCGCCATGTTGGCTATAAGGGTCCAGGGGGTGGTGGTCCAGATAACCACGCCGGTTTTCTCTACCGGCAGCACGCCCTTGCCGTCCCGCACCGGGAACTTCACGTAAATGGAAGGCGACTTTTTATCGGCATACTCCACTTCGGCCTCGGCCAGGGCGGTTTCGCAAGAAGCGCACCAGTAAACGGGTTTCAGCCCCTTATAGATAAAGCCGCCCTTGGCCATGGCGCCGAATACGCCAATCTGCCGGGCCTCAAAGTGCGGCATCAAGGTCAAGTATGGATTCTCCCAATCGCCGCGCACGCCCAGGCGCTTGAATCCCTCCCTTTGGATGTCCACAAAACGCAGCGCGTATTCCTTGCACTTGTTTCTGAACTCGACGGTGTCAATATTGTGGCGGTTCAAGCCCATGTTCTTGATGGCCTGCTGCTCGATGGGCAGACCATGGGTGTCCCAGCCGGGCACGTACGGGGAGTCATAGCCGTCCATGGAGTGAAACTTGACCACGATGTCTTTAAGGATCTTGTTCAATGCCGAGCCCAAGTGAATGTGGCCGTTGGCGTAAGGCGGCCCGTCGTGCAGGATGAACTTGGGGCGGCCTTTGTTTTTCCGTTGCACCCGGTGGTAGATGTCCGTGTCGTCCCAAAATTTCAATATTTCCGGCTCCCGCCGGGGTAGGTTGCCCCGCATGGGAAATTCGGTTTTAGGCAGATTCAGGGTTTTGCCATAGTCCAATTTTGATGCACCTCTACTTTAATTTATTGTTTGTTTCACTATGACCGCTATACCGCGGAGATTCTCTCCGGCTCTTAGCTCGGGCCGCAGGAACGCTCGAACTGTCTCCGCGACTCCGCCAACTTACAAATTGCGCTGCAGCATTGGTACCCTTTGAAAAATAAACCCCTAACCCAAGCTCTCTCGGAAAAAATGGCTTGCCAAAACAAAACCGCCCCCAAAGGGACGGATTTTTTCCGCGGTACCACCCTGCTAGGACCGGTTTGCAACCAAAAACCGGACCCCCTCGGTTGCCTTTAACGGCGGCTGCCGGACCGGCTTACTCTCCCCGGCGGGGATTTGGGCCGTCGCCTCCCGGGTGATTTTCAACGGCTCCCTGTACCCGGCTCACACCAAACCCGGGCTCTCTGAACAGCTTGCCCCGTCTACTCGTCCCGTTCAACGGCTCTTAAACAATAAAAAGATAAATAAAATCATGCTGGTTGAAAACACAGTTTTCAATTGTATTATTATATATAATAATAGCGGCCGCGTCAACTTCTGAGTCTATATAGCCTCTGGCAACGCTAACCCCCGCCGCCGTACTCCCGGATGTCCGACATATCATCGGTCGGTCTGGCCGGCGGCTTCCCCTTCCTCGGACTCAGAAGCGCCGGCCAGGCTCTCCGCCCGCTGCGTTTCCACCGGCCCGTCGGACTCTTCCTGGCCTGCGGCGGCTCCGTCCAACCCAGACCCGATGCTGAGCGCCATTTCCCGGGCCTCCTCGTCCTGCTTACCCAGCAACTCAAGCTGCGCTTCCAGGAAAGAGCGAAACTTGACCCTGAATATCTGCACCTGTCTTTCCAAGTAGCGATACTCCGCCAGTACGGCCCGGACCCGCTCCTCGGCTTCTTCGGTCCTGAACCGCGCCTGATCCCTGGCTTCCCGCAAGGTACGGGACGCCTTTTCACTAGCTTCGCCGATAATTTTCTCGGCCCGCAGCCGTGCTTCCTCCAGCAGGACGTCAGCCTCGCGCAGGGCGTTGCGCTGCAGCTCGTCAGCGTTTTTTTGGGCCATGATCACCGCATCCTTGATAGTTTTCTCCATTTCCTGGTAGCGATTTTTGACCTCGTCGCTGGCTTCAAGTTTTTCCTTCAGCAATTGGTTCTCCAAAAAAACTGATTCATAGTCCCCCAGCAATTGGTCCAGAAACTGGTCCACCATTTCCACGTTGTAGCCGCGGACGGAGCGCTTAAATTCTTTTTTTTGAATATCCAGGGGGGTGAGCACGGGAAAGCACCTCCGGTAAGGATGTAGTTTGTGTTATTCATTTAAACCTTTTCAGCGTTACATTGATCCGGTCTTTTTTGGTTTTGCCTCCTGTTTCCGCCACCTCTACCCGCCCCCGGCCCCGGGCGGAAATCAGATCGCCGGGATTCACCCGCGCCGCCGGGTCCACGCACGGACGCCAGTTGAGGTATATCTTCCCCGCCGTAATCTCCCGGACCATTTTGCTCCTGGAAAGCCCGAACCCGTGCGCGGCCAAGGCGTCCAAGCGCATGGACCGCACGGTGACGGCAATCTCCTTGCTCGCGGGAACCGGTGGGTCCAGTTCCGCCCGGGTTATTTCCCGCACCGTAACGCCAACCCGGCCGACTGAAGCAAGCCCGCCGGTAATGTGGTCCGCCACTTCCCGGGCCACGATAACCCGGGCGCCGTCCCCGGTCACCAGGATATCACCCAGCTTGTCCCGCTGCAAACCCAAGCCCAGCAGCGCGCCCAAGTAGTCCCGGTGGCTGACGTCAACAAAACGAAAATTGCCCTTGATCTCCAAAAAAGCCAGGCCGGTTTCTGTTTCCTCCCGGGACAGGCCATGGGGAAAAATTAAAACCCGCGACCTTTCCGCCACGGGATACCCGCCGTCAATCCCGGCCGCCAGGCCGGGTAAGGATTCCACGACCCGGATAACCAGGCGGCTGCGGTACGGGTCGTAAAAATCGGTCACCCTGGGGCGGCGGGTCTTTTGTACCATTGCCGCCAGATCAACAACCCGCGCCACCACTTCCCTTTCCTCGCCGGTAGCCGCCAGGTTTAACAATTTGTCACGGTTCAATCCCATTCACTCCGCAATAACAATTAAAGCCCCACCCGGTGCAGCAAGTTCACCAGGGCCACCTGCACAATTTTCAAGATAAAAAACACCACGATGGGCGAAAGGTCCAGAACTCCCACCGGCGGTATAACGCGCCGGAAAAAACCCAGCACCGGTTCGGTGATTTCATAAACGAACCGGACCAGCGGCGTATAAGGGTTAATCTTGACCCAGGACAGTATGATGCGGGCGATAATGATCCAGATGTAAACTTCAATGGCATAATAAACTATGTTGTGAATGCTCATATTTATAAGTCACTCCGTTACTTTTTGGTTTCTCCGGACAGTTGTCGGGAGCGCCGGCAAGCGTTTTCCACCGCATTGCCTATTGTCGCCCGCAGGCCTCCCTCTTCCAGGGCGAAAAGGCCCTCGATAGTAGTGCCGCCGGGTGTGGTCACCATGTCTTTGAGCGCGCCGGGGTGGTTGCCGGTCTCCAGGATCATCCTGGCCGCCCCGTGCATGGTCTGGCAGGCCAGAGTCAGCGCGGTGGCCCGGGGCAGCCCGGCCCGCACTCCGGCATCGGCCATGGCTTCGGCTATTACATACATATATGCGGGACCGCTGCCGCTGATCCCGGTCACCGCGTCCATCAGATTCTCGGTAACCGCCACGGCCAGCCCCACCGACTTAAACAGCGACAGCGCCATTTCACAATGCCGGTCCCCCGCCCACCGGCCGCAGCAAACAGCGGCGGCTCCGGCGCCAACCAGCGCCGGGGTGTTGGGCATAACCCGCACCACCGGCGTCCGTTCCTTGAAAAATTGTTCTATGTAACCGGTGGAAACACCGCCTGCAATGGAAATTACCGTCTGGTTTTGATGCAAGTGGTCGCCTATTTCCTTTAAAACTTCTCCCATGATAAAAGGCTTGACGGACAGGATTACGATATCTGAATCACTCACCACCGACAGGTTGTCCGGGACGGTTTTAACCCCCAGCTTCCGGCCCAGGTATTCCCTGCGCCCTTCGCTGACATCGCTGGCCATGATCTGTTCCGGACCCACCAGCCCGGCTCGGATAAATCCGCCCATCAGCGCCTCGGCCATGGCGCCGCCGCCAATGAAACCCACTCTGCCATTTTCCAGAAACATAAGCAAATACATCCTTCCGGGTTATTGCTTCAGCCAGGCAAAAATACCCTTTTCACTGAATTGTTCCCCGAGTTCGCTGTCGATATCAACATTGCTTGGAACGGACAAAAATATACCTTTGCCTATTTTTTGAATGCTGCCGTTTAGGGCGTAAGTGGCGCCCATGACAAAGTCCACCACCCGCTTGGCCAGATCGGGCTCGGCCTTTTCCAGGTTAATGATTACCGGCCGCCTGTTTTTGAGGTTGTCGGCAATGCTCTGCACATTGTCGAAAACCGTCGGTTCCACCACCACAACCCGCACCTGGCGCTGGGCGTGCAAGCTGACCACCTGACCCCTGTTTTTCTTTCCCCGCTGCTGCGACTGTTCATCTTCGGCCAGCGCCCCCGGTTCCCGCTCGTTGGCATCCTCAAGGGGTTCTTCTTCAAACCCCATGAAGTTAAGCACCCTGTCCATCAACTTCTTGGACATTTTTGTCACCCCTTTTTCAGGATGTTCGAAAATCGGGCCTTTTCGAAACCCTGTTTTTAATATGTGCGGGCACCGAAAACCGCCGTGCCCAGGCGCAGCAAATCGGCGCCTTCTTCCACCGCCACTTCAAAGTCGTTGGTCATACCCATGGAAAGATGCTCCAGGCTGACACCGGGCAAGCTTACGGCCAACCGCCCGGCCAGTTGGCGCAGCTCCCGGAAAAACGGCCTGGCTTCTTCGGGGTCGTCGGCATAAGGAGCCATGGTCATTAAACCTTTCACCTTAATACGTCTGAAATCCTGCAGAGCAGCCAAAAAATCCGCCAATTCACCCGGTCTGAGGCCAAATTTGCTCTTTTCGCCCGAGACATTGACCTGGACCAGCACCGGAACAACAACGTTAAGCGCGTCGGCCCGCTGCTCAATGGCCCGGGCCAGGTCCCACCGGTCCAGGGAATGAATTAACGCCACCTCGCCCACCACATACTTAACCTTGTTGGTCTGCAGGTGGCCAATCATATGCCAGCGCAAACCGGACGGCAATTGATCCATCTTGGAGGTCATTTCCTGAACCCGGTTTTCTCCCAGGTCCGTAATACCCGCCCCCAACACCTCTTTGATGCTTTCCACGGGCACCTGCTTGGATACGGCAATAATCTTAATCTTTTCCGGATCCCGGCCCGCCCGGCGGGCCGCCGTCAAAATCCTGTCCCCCACTGTCTGCAAATTTTCCCGCACACCCAAAATATCATCCCCCGGAACCCAGCCGGGCGCCTTCCCGGGCCCAGCCGGGGTTGCTGATATAACGAACCGAGTCGTCAAGATGGCCGCCGGTCACCGACACCGTGTCGCCCAGCCGGTCCCGCACCGACACCGGAATCCAGTGGATCCGCTGCCGGGAAGCCACGTAAATACCCGGCTCGCCATCTTTAAAAACCACCGCCTGCCTGGGCACCAGCCAGCCCGAAAGCCGCCGGGCGACCAGTTCAATATCCAATTCCCGCCGGTGGACCAGTTCATCCGGATAATCACGTATCTCCACCAACAGGTTCAGCTTATCGTCCCTGATAAAAACATCCTCCACCTTTACGGGCCATTCCCGGTCTTTCAGGACCAGATACGCCGTGTCCCGGTTCTCAAACGAGCGCCGGACATCGCCCGTCGGGTTGTCAATTCCCAAGTACACATACACCGGATGCAGATTATCCACCACTTTGCCGAAAAACTGGCCGCTATACACCTTGTTTTTCGCCGGGGGTTCATCTTTTTTTATTTTCTCTACCGCCGCCAGGTCCAATTCACCCAGCATGTCCGGCACAAGCAGGCTTTCCAGGCCGTCCACATGGCTGGAGAACACACCCGCCCGGGGGCTGGTTATCGTACTGTCCATTACGCCCCGGATTTCGGCCAGGGGCGAACCCACCCGCAGCCGCTCACCGTCCCGCACCAACACTTTCAGTTCGCCGGACGCCGGCGCCTTAAGCAACTCCTCCCGCCTGATCACCAGGCCGTCGGCGGCCACAGTTTCTATTATTTCATCCCGGGCCAGAAACCTGAAATCCAGAAGCCGCACCAAAACGGCGCTTTTGGCCCAGGCCAGGGCGGTCCAAAGGCCCCATAAAAACAGTCCGGCCACGCATAAGGTAATTATCAGCGCGGGTATAAAACGGCCGGGCCGTATCCTGTATTTTCCCACACCGTTCCCCCTTAGAGGACATTTAAATTTTAGTGTAAAAAATTACATTTATACTTAGTACCCCGTAAAATGTGAAATTCCTCCCGGTTGGTCTAAAAAAAGCGCACTCATTCGGTTCCCTCTGCGGGCGCTTTTTGATACTCTTATCCTTGAATCCGGCCATTAAT
>JAKSCU010000157.1 GCA_022360435.1 Bacillota bacterium | reverse complement strand
CCGCATATAATAAACCTCCTCACATGAATACCTATATAGTTTAGTTTTTCAAACATACAACAACGTTAAGATAAAACTTTTATCAACGTTTTACGTATAACACAATTTCCGGTTTGGTATTATGATTAAATGCTGCTAAACCGAAAATGTATTGAACTGCTTAATAAAATGCTATAAAAACGGAGAGCCGTGTCTCCGTTTTTATAGATACACTGCTTTTTATACTGCTTGCTGCTTATTTAAGTTCGTTTGCATAAGTCCACTTTCTTTCGGCAGGTTCAAAATTGAAGTCGGAAAGTGTCTGATTTACCTTTGCTGTAGCAGTCTTAACTGCACTGTCGATGTCTTCATTGCCTTTGAGAACGGGATCTATCATATTATGGATAAGATCCTGGGTCATCTGGTCAGGAGCGGGCCCGACATACACGCTGTTATCAAAGTCACCCATAATAACCTTCAGCACAGGATCATTTAACAGAGTTTCATCATTCTCAAGTGATATCTTTGTTGGGGCCAGGCCCTGTGCCAGGTTCCAATCCCTCATGTACTTATCATCTGCAAAGAATAGGTTAAGGAGGTCAAATGCAAGCTGTTTGTTATCATCACTTGTCTTTGAATTCACACCCATTGAAACGTCAGGGTTGTTGTAGTGCCAGTTGCGTGCTTTGCCTTCGAATTTGGGGATTGCGAAAACTCCGAAGTTAAGGTCGGGCTTCTGGGATTTGAGCACTCCGTTGAAGAACGGATGCATCCAGAGCATCGCTGTTGTTCCATCCATAAATGACTGCATGGCATCCGGAAAGGTGGGTGTACATACTTTGTCCACTTTATAGAGGTCTACAAAGAACTTAAAAGTCTTTTTGAAATCATCATTGTCTATAAGTATTTTCTTTCCATCTTCGCTAAAGAGGAAAGTGCCGGAAAGGTAGGCCCAATCATTTATAAAAGCTCCGGCAGAAGGATTGTAGTTAAAACCTGCTACCTTTATCTTTTCACCTTCGGCCTTTGTGAGCT